>CAMZAI010000200.1 GCA_947304065.1 uncultured Clostridia bacterium
GCCCCGGCACCTGCGCCCGCGCCCGTGCGCCCCGCAGCCAGGGTAGAGGTGAAGAACACGCCCGTATCGGCAGCGGACGGGATCGTTCCGCAGAATTACGAGTCGGTCGGCGGTACCAGCTATGTGAGGCCCGAGCAGCGTCCCGCGCCTCAGGTGGTCAGGGAGCCGCGCCCCGCGCAGCAGTACAGGGACGAAAGACCCGCACAACCCCGTCAGGAGCAGCGTACACCGCAGTATCAGGCACAGCCCCGCGAGGGCGAGAGACGTCCCGCACAGTATCAGGGACAGGGCCAGTACCAGAATCAGGGCCAGTATCAGCAGGGCAGACCCGCTGACGCAAGGATGGTGCGTCCCGCGGACGGACGTCCCGCACAGCCCGCAAGGCCCGTACAGCCCGAGGTTCGCCAGCAGCAGAACGCGCAGCCCTCGGCCGCGGTATCGGGCAGGATCGTTTCCACGGGCAGGATCACGGCGGAAGAGCGCGAGGCGCTCGATCCCACGATCTCTCCCGATATCGAGCAGCTTGACAGCGGCGAGACCAAGACCGGTATCCTGGAGCTCGTCGAGTCCGGTTACGGATTTATCCGCTGCGATAATTTCCTTCCGGGCGAGAACGACGTTTATGTATCTCCGGCCCAGATCCGCAAGTTTAACCTCAAGACCGGCGATATCATCGAAGGCAATACCAAGATCCGTACATCCACGGAGAAGTTCAGCGCACTGCTGTACATCAAGACCATTAACGGCCTCCATCCTTCGGAGGCGATCAACCGCTATAAGTTCGAGGATATGACGCCCATTTTCCCGAACCAGAGGATTCATCTCGAGACTCCCGGCTGCTCACCCGCGATGAGGATCGTGGATCTGATCTCCCCCATCGGTAAGGGACAGCGCGGAATGATCGTTTCCCAGCCGAAGGCAGGTAAGACCACGCTGCTCAAGCAGATCGCATCGGCGTGCAAGACGAATTATCCCGACCTGCACCTGATCATCCTTTTGATCGATGAGCGTCCCGAGGAAGTTACGGATATGAAGGAATCCATTCAGGGACCGAATGTTGAGGTTATCTATTCAACCTTCGACGAGCTTCCCGAGAATCACAAGCGTGTTTCCGAGATGGTTATCGAGCGCGCGAAGCGCCTGGTTGAGCATAAGAAGGATGTTGTGGTGCTGCTCGACAGTATCACGAGACTTGCCCGCGCATACAACCTTACCGTGCAGGCGAGCGGACGTACGCTTTCCGGCGGTCTCGATCCCGCGGCGCTGCATATGCCGAAGAAGTTCTTCGGAGCCGCAAGATGCATGCGTGAGGGCGGAAGCCTGACGATACTCGCGACGGCTCTGGTTGACACCGGAAGCCGCATGGACGACGTGGTATTCGAGGAATTCAAGGGCACCGGCAATATGGAACTGGTTCTCGACAGGAATCTGTCGGAGCGCCGCATCTTCCCTGCGATCGATCTGCCCAAGTCCAGCACGAGGCGTGAGGATCTGCTTCTTTCGCCCGATGAGATCGAGGCGAACAATATCCTCAGAAGGGCGTTTAATTCAAATAAATCCGAAGAGGCTGTAGAACGCATTATCAACATGTTCGCGCACACCAGATCGAACCGCGAATTCATTGAAGTAGTTAAGAAAACAAAACTTTAAAAATCCTGTTGCATTTTTCAAACTCACATGTTATACTTGTCTGGCTATGTGCCCGAGAGTAATATCCGGAGGCTGGTGCCGGCGGGTACGGACAAAATAATTGTGAGGAGTAAAGCTATGAGAGAAGATATCCAGCCTAAATATTATCAGGCTAAGGTTACCTGCAACTGCGGTAACGAATTTGTAACAGGATCAACTAAACCCGAGATTCACGTTGAAATCTGCTCAAAGTGCCATCCTTTCTACACAGGACAGCAGAAGGCAGCTCAGACTCGTGGTGCTATCGATAAGTTCAATCGTAAGTACGGTCTTGCGAACAAGTAAATCTTTAGACTCAGGAAAGTGGTTGAAGTTATTAGTACTTCAACCACTTTGTTCGTTTTGAGGGGAATTGATATGAAGGGATCAGGAATCGGCGGACAGGCCGTAATGGAAGGCGTCATGATGAAGAACGGCGACAAATACGCCGTTGCTGTCAGGAAGCCTGACGGGGAGATTATAGCTGAGACAAAAGAATATAAGTCGCTGGGCAGCAAGTCGGGACTCAATAAGATCCCGATCGTTCGCGGCGTGCTTGCTTTTATCGATTCTTTGAAGCTCGGTATAGGATCGCTTACTTATTCCGCGAGCTTTTTCGAGGAAGAGGAAGAGAAGAAGCCCGAGACCGAGGAGGAGAGATCGAAGAAGGAGAAGCAGGAGAAGGCTGTGATGGCCGGAACCGTCGTGCTTTCGGTAGTTCTCGCGATCGGCATTTTCATGCTGCTCCCTTATTTCATTTCGCGCATTTTGAAGGGCCATATAGAGTCGGAAGGCCTGCTCGCGCTGATCGAAGGCGTGATCAGGGTGGGCCTGTTCATCGGCTATGTTGCGGCTATCTCGCTCATGGATGATATCAAGCGTGTGTTCAAGTATCACGGCGCCGAGCATAAATCGATCAACTGCATCGAGAACGGTCTGGAACTGACCGTTGAGAATGTCAGGAAGCAGTCGCGCCATCATAAGAGATGCGGAACCAGCTTTTTGCTCATCGTTATGCTGATCAGCGTACTGTTCTTCATGTTCATCAGATTTGACAACGCATGGCTGAGGATAGTTGCGAGACTTATCCTCATACCGGTCATAGCGGGTATCGCCTATGAGTTCATAAAGCTTGCGGGACGCAGCAACAATAAGTTTGTTGAGATATTAAGCAAGCCCGGAATGGCGCTGCAGAACCTTACGACCGCAGAGCCCGACGATTCGATGATCGAGTGTGCCATCGCGTCCGTAGAGGCCGTATTCGACTGGAAGGATTTCCTCGCTCATTACGATGAGCCCGCAAAGGATGCGTCGGCGTGCGCAGCCTCCTGCGAGCCCGGGGCTGAGAAAAAGGATGAGGAGCCTGTCGCTGAGAAGGCCGGGAAGACAGCTGAGGATAAGACGGCAAAAGCTTCGAAAAAGTCAAAGCATAAGCATGAGCAGGTAAAGCCGGCGGCTGAAGAGAAGAAGCAGGAAGAGAAAAAGCAGGAAGAGACAAAGCCTGCTGCGGAAGAGGTTAATAAGCCCGAGCCTGTGAAGGCTGAAACCGGGGCTGAAGAGAAGCCGGCAGAGAAAGAACTCTCACTCGATGGCGACGATGTATTTATCGCGCGCAAGAAGGCAAAGGAAACGGCGGGAGAGACTTCGGAAGAGGTTAAGCCCGAGAAGCCCGCGAAGCCGAAGACTGCGGATAAGGTATTTGAGACCAGATCGGGCAAGATCGATCTGAACACTCCCGTACCCGATCCCGAAGAGGATGACGAGATCCTTAAGGCGCTTGACCAGTATTTCATTCTTAAGCAGAAGAAGGACGAATGATTTGACTTACTTTGAGGCATGCAGGAAGGTGGCACGGGAACTCGAAGAGGCCGGCGTACCGGAACCTGCGTTGGATGCAAGATATTTAACGGAATATGTCGGAGACCTTACCGAAGCGCAGTATTTGCTCGTGCGCGACGAAGAGATCCCCGAAGATATGCTCTCGCGCCTGCTCGGGCTTGCGAAGCGGCGCTGTGCGAGAGAACCGATACAGTATATATTAGGCAGTCAGGAATTCATGGGACTGCCTTTTATCTGTAATAAGGATTGCCTGATACCGAGGCAGGATACCGAGATACTGGCCGAGAGGGCTCTGGAGGCGATAAAGCTTTTGAGGCGGGACCGTGAGGAATTAAGGTATCTCGATCTTTGCACCGGCAGCGGCTGTGTCGCGATATCTGTCGCGAAGCTCGGCAATGTCAAAAACGCCGAAGCTGCCGACATTTCCGAGGCGGCGCTCGCTGTGGCAAAGAAGAACGCGGAAATTAACGGGACTGCGGTGAAGCTGATAAAAGCGGATCTGTTCGAGGGACTTGAGGGCAAATACGATATTATCACCGCGAACCCGCCGTATATAGATACCGGACTGATACACGGACTGATCCCCGAAATCTGGAAATACGAACCCATGACCGCGCTCGACGGCGGTGAGGACGGGCTGGTATTCTACAGAAGGATCGCGAAGGAGGCGCCCGAACGGCTGACTCCGGGCGGATGGCTCGTTTTTGAGATAGGAGATACACAGGGAGAGGCCGTTGCCGGACTCATGAAGGCGGCAGGCTTTGAAAATGTGAGTGTGCATAAGGACCT
>CAMZAI010000201.1 GCA_947304065.1 uncultured Clostridia bacterium
ATTTCCTGGAACGTTAACGGCCTCAGAGCCTGCATGCAGAAGGGCTTTGCCGATTTTTTCAATAATATTTCCGCGGACGTAGTCTGCCTTCAGGAGACCAAGCTCCAGGAGGGACAGATCGATTTCGCACCCGAGGGCTATTATTCCTACTGGAATTATGCGGAGAAGAAGGGCTATTCAGGAACCGCGGTCTTTACCCGCAAGAAGCCCATTTCCGTAACTACCGGCATCGGAGTTGAGGAGCATGACCACGAAGGCCGTGTCATTACCCTGGAGTACGAAGACTTTTATCTGATCTGCGTATATGTACCGAACTCCCAGAGGGAGCTTACACGCCTTGATTACCGCATGACCTGGGAGGATGCGTTCAGGGACTATGTAAAGAAGCTTGACGCGAAGAAACCCGTTATCTGGTGCGGCGACCTGAACGTGGCGCACGAAGAGATAGACCTTAAGAATCCAAAGTCAAATCATAAGAATGCGGGCTTTACCGATGAAGAACGCGCGAAGATGACCGTGATGCTCGATTCGGGATTCATCGATACCTACAGATATTTCTATCCGGATAAAAAGGATGCATACACCTGGTGGTCCTATATGGGCGGCGCGCGGGCAAAGAACGTAGGCTGGCGTATCGACTATTTCTGCACGTCGAAGTCGTTTGCCGGCAGGCTTGTGAGCGCGGACATCCATCCTGACGTGATGGGTTCCGACCATTGCCCCATTGAACTGGTGATCAAATAATACGTAAACAGAGGTGACGTATCATGCTGCTGACAGGAGCGGAAATCATAATAGAGACGCTGAAGGAAGAAAAGGTCGGCGTGATATTCGGATATCCCGGCGGGACTGCGATCAATGTCTATGACGCGCTCTACAAAAGAGGCGGGAAGATAAAGCACATCCTGACTTCGCACGAGCAGGGCGCCGCGCACGCCGCGGACGGATATGCGAGATCCACCGGAAGGACCGGCGTGTGCCTGGTGACTTCGGGCCCCGGGGCCACGAATCTGGTCACGGGCATCGCGACCTCGTACATGGACTCTGTGCCGGTTGTCGCGATCACGGTCAATGTATCGAATTCCGACCTCGGAAAGGACAGCTTCCAGGAGGTCGACATTGCCGGCGTCACGATCCCGATCACAAAGCACAATTTCATCGTAAAAGACATTGCTCTGCTGGCTTCGACCATTCGCAGGGCCTTTAAGATAGCGTCGTCGGGCCGCAAGGGACCGGTTCTCATCGACATTACGCGCGATGTTACGAAGGCTTCGTACGAATATTCGCCCGCGCCTCATGAGGACTCGCCCGAATTTGAAAAGGACTTCATAAGCGCTGAGCTCGACGAGGCGGTCCGGCTGATCTGCAAGGCGAAAAAGCCCCTGCTTCTCGCGGGAGGCGGAGCGTCCTCGCATTCGGCTGCAAGAAGCCTCGATCTGTTCGCGAGACGCCTTGAGATACCCGTTATCGACACGCTGATGGGCAAGGGCGTATTCTGCGGCAAGGACCCCGGATATCTCGGAATGGCGGGCCTCTACGGAACTCGCGCAGCCGCCACAGCGCTCGCGGGAGCGGATCTGCTGATAGGCGTGGGAACCAGGTTCAGCGAGAGAGTAACGAACAATGACAGGGCGTTCGCACCCAAGGCAAAGATCATCCATATAGACATTGACAATGCCGAGCTCAACAAGAACATCCTCTCCGAGGTTTCGATCGCGGGCGACGCGGCTGTCATCATAAGGGAACTCACGAACAGGCTTGAGGGCAAATGCGGGACCAACGCTGCGAAGCGCAGGAGCTGGAGGGACGAGCTCTGCGCGATACGCGACGCGGAGGAAAAAGAGACCGCCGAAGAGGCTCTTGCGGCTGCGAAAAAAGGCAGGCTTACAGGCCCGCTCGTAGTTAAGACCGTATATGATAAACTGAAGGACGATGTGACCGTGACTACGGAGGTCGGACTCAACCAGATGTGGGCTGCGACGCATTACCGTTTCTCAAGGCCCGGACAGCTCCTAACCTCGGGCGGCTTAGGCACGATGGGCTACGGCCTGGGAGCCGCGATCGGCGCGGCTGTCGGTAATCCCGGAAGGCCCGTTGTCAATTTTGCGGGCGACGGATGCTTCCGGATGAACATGAACGAGCTGCTCACCGCGGTGCGCTGCGGACTGCATATTATTGAGATAATCTTTGACAACAGGTCTCTCGGCATGGTGCATCAGCTCCAGAAGATGAGATTTGACGGCAGATATTCCCAGACCGAGTTCGACGACAATGTCGATTACGCGGCGATAGCTTCGGCAATGGGCGCGCTTTCGTTCAATGCGTCCGATGTTAAGGAGCTTGAGGCTGCCCTGGCCGTCGCGATGGCGGAAAAGAAGCCGACGGTCATTGTCTGCGGCATCGACCGCGAAGAAATATTTGAATTAAAATGCCCGGTAAAGGAAGACGAAGGGAGTAAGACAAAATGAAAAAGAAACTGACAGCACTGTTTATGATAATGGTAATGACTGTTGGGATCGCGGGCTGCAATGTGCTCGACAAGTTCCGTACGGTAGACACACCGACCGTGACCGAGGCTCCGGAACCCACGGATGACGTTGATATTACCGATGAGCCCGCGGACGTTATTACCGACGCTCCCGCGGATGATATCACGGAAGAGCCTGCGGATGATCCCGCTGACGAGCCCGCCTCAACGCCCGATATCAGATTCCTGACAAAGGATTTCGAGGGCAACGGCTGGGACGAGACCTGCTTCTATGAGAACAAGCTCACGATGATAAATCTCTGGGCGTACTGGTGCGGCCCCTGTGTAGGCGAACTGCCCGATCTTAATCAGCTCAGCGAGGATTATGCGGATAAAGGCCTGCAGATACTCGGTATCTCAATGCCGGATGAGGAGGCGGACAACCGCGAGACCGTCGAGGAGCTCGGGATCACATATCCGAACCTCTTCTACACCGAGGAATTCGATGAATACATGGATACCGGCTATTATCCGACGACGATCTTTGTCGACGATGAGGGGCATGTGATCGGAAGCGCCTGCATCGGTTCAAGGGAGTACAAGGACTGGGCTAAGATGATCGACGATCTTCTGAAGGAGTGATCACTTTGAGCAGAAACAAAAAAAGCCTGATATGTCTTGCGGCAGCCGCGGCGCTCATTGCTGCGGGTATCCTGCTGAACCAGAACAGTGACGTGCTGGCCAAGGCGATACGGGTATGCCTTGAATGCATCGGAGTCGGGTGAGGTGCCGCATGACCGGAGAGATTACGATAAAAAAGGGCCTGAGGGCCCGGATCCGTTTCAGCATACAGCTGGCGGCTTCCCTTATCCAAAACGCGAACTTCAAGGGGTTTTTCACGGGGAAGATCTATCGGGGCAGCATAAAAAACGTATGCGTGCCCGGACTTAACTGTTATTCGTGCCCGGGAGCCGTTGGCGCGTGCCCTATAGGCTCGCTGCAGAATTTCCTCGGCTCGAAGACCTTCAAGTTCCCTTATTACGTCCTCGGACTGCTCCTGTTCTTCGGAGCGCTGCTCGGCAGGGCGGTGTGCGGTTTTCTGTGTCCGTTCGGGTTTATCCAGGAACTCATACACAAAATACCGTTTCCGAAGAAAAAGGTATGTACATTTAAGGGCGATAAGCAGCTGAGATACCTGAAATATCTGATCCTGGCAGTTTTCGTGATAATACTGCCCATAATGATCAAAATGACGCCCGCCTTCTGCAAATACATCTGCCCCGCAGGTACTTTGGAGGGCGGAATACCGCTTGTCGTGCTGCATGGAAAGAAGCTTGCGATGCAGGTCGGATCGCTGTTTGACTGGAAGCTCGCGGTACTGACGGTAACCGTTGTTCTGTGTCTTATCATATACAGGCCGTTCTGCAGATATATCTGCCCGCTCGGCGCGATCTACGGACTTACCAACAAAGTCAGCCTTTACAGGCTCAGCATCGACAGCAGCAAATGCGTGGGCTGCGGCTCATGCACGAAGGCATGTCCGATGGCCGCGGATCCGCTGCGAAAGCCTGATTCGCCCGAATGCATACGCTGCGGCGTCTGCGCGGATGTCTGCCCCGAAGAGGCGATACATATAGGATTCCGGACCGTAAAGAAGGAAAACGGTACCGTTACGGACAAATAGAATAATAAAAGAAAAGGTCGTGTCCCGTCCGCATCTGCGGATCGAACACGACCTTGTTTTATCAGCCTTCACCCTCGCCGCTTGTTTCGTCGGATCCGGGTTCTTCGTCTGTGCC
>CAMZAI010000202.1 GCA_947304065.1 uncultured Clostridia bacterium
AAGGTGTGGTCTGTGTAACCTGTCCGGGAAGCGATGTGGGAGCCATCTGGCCGCCCGTCATGCCGTAGATCGCGTTGTTGATGAAGATTACGGTGATGTTCTCACCGCGTGTAGCCGCATGTACGGTCTCGCAGGTACCGATGGCTGCGAGGTCGCCGTCGCCCTGATATGTAAAAACGATATCCTGAGGCTGCGCGCGCTTGATGCCTGTCGCAACCGCCTGTGCGCGTCCGTGAGGGGACTGCACCATATCACATGCGAAATAATTATAACTGAATACCGAGCATCCTACCGATGCAACGCCTACCGCCCTGCCTTCGATGCCCAGCTCGTCTATTGCTTCGGCAACGAGGCGGTGAACAATACCGTGTGTGCATCCGGGGCAATAATGGAAAGGTGCATCTGTCAATGCATGGGGTTTCTCAAATACTACTGCCATCGTTTTACGCCTCCTTACCTGCTAATTTTTTGATCTCGCCGAGAACCTCCGCGGGTGTCGGGATTATACCTCCCGTACGTCCGAAGAAGCTGACGGGCTTACGTCCGTTGACTGCGAGCCTTACGTCGTCGACCATCTGTCCCATGCTCATCTCAACCGCAAGGAACTGCTTTGCGCCGGCCACGGTCTTCTCGATCGCGTCAACAGGGAAAGGCCAGAGGGTGATCGGACGTATAAGTCCGGCCTTGATGCCTTCCGCACGGGCCATATCGACAGCGCTGCGTGATACACGCGAAGATGCGCCGTACGCAACGATAACGATCTCCGCATCGTCGGTCATATAGCTCTCTGCGCGCTGCTCGTTGGCCTTTATCTTCTCATAGCGCTCATAGCGCTCGATAACTGTCTTCTCAAGGTCCTTCGCCTCGATGTAGAGGGAATTGACGATGTTGTGAGGTCTCGCGTTATTGTGTCCGCAAGCAGCCCAGGGCTTCTCGATCGTCTTTACCTCGCTCTCCTCGGGGAAGAGAACGGGCTCCATCATCTGGCCCATCATACCGTCGGAAAGGATCATGGCGGGAACTCTGTACTTCTCTGCCGTATCAAATGCGAGCGCTACAAAATCAGCCATCTCCTGTACGGTCGAAGGTGCGAGTACGAAGATCTGGAAATCGCCGTGTCCGGTAGCCTTTGTAGCCTGCCAGTAATCTGCCTGTGAAGGCTGGATGCTGCCGAGTCCGGGGCCGCCGCGCTGTACATTGATGATAACGCAGGGCACGTCCGAGCCTGCGATATAACTGATACCCTCGGACTTAAGCGAGATTCCGGGGGATGATGACGATGTCATGGCACGAACGCCCGTAGCGCCTGCGCCGAGTACCATATTGATAGCCGCGAGCTCGGATTCCGCCTGAAGGAAGGTGCCGCCGCATTTGGGCATCTTCTTCGACAGATATGCCGAAAGCTCAGTCTGAGGCGTGATCGGATAACCGAAGAAATGACGGCAGCCTGCACGGAGTGCGGCCTCGCCGAGCGCCTCATTTCCTTTCATTAAAACTTTCTCTGCCATAATAGTAATCTCCTTAGATTTCTCCTTAGCTTTCTTCGTAAAAGTGCGATCAGCGCTCAACCGTTATACAGACATCCGGACACATGATCGCGCACGACTTGCATCCTATGCACTGCGACTGATCGGTCATCCTAGCGGGGTGGTAACCCTTAGCATTGATCTTCTCCCTGTTCAGTTCGATCAGATGCTTGGGGCAGGCGTTAACGCACATCTCGCATCCCTTGCAGGAATCCTCTTTGATCGTAATACTTGCCATCTTCACGCCTCCTTACATTCCTTTTTCATAGATTTTTATCTATTTCGATGAGTATATCATCTTTATCGCTTTAACGCAACAAATTTTTAAAGTAATCAATTATTTATTCATTTTTCTGTATATTCTTTACCTGAGGATCTCGTCAATGGTCGATACGGTACTGAAGGTACCCTTGTTCCTCTCAATGATCTCCTTGATCACGGGCAGTTCGAAGTAGTTGACATAGCAGATCAGAGTCTTGTTCTCTCCTGCGATCGCACCGTAGGAATTCATCATCGTGCAGGTCTTGTTCAGTTCGTTCTTGATCGCGGTGACAATGGCGTCGGGCGTCTTCGTAATGATCGTAACCTGCTTGATCGCTTCGAAATGATCCGTGAAGCGGTTGATGATCGATGTAGCCACAACATACACGAGAAGGCTCATGAGCGCCGCGCTCTTGTTGATGAGCAGGAACACCGCGATGTATACGCACGCGTTGAATCCGACGAGGATGTAGGTCATACTGAAGTTCTTGCCGGTCTTATCAGATATCTTCTTCAGGATGATGTTCGCAAATATCTCGGACCCGTCTATGCATCCGCCGTTCTTCAGGATCAGCGACAGGCCGCCGCCGAGGATCGCACCTCCGAATACAACCGCAAGGAAATGCTCGGTATCTATCTCGACATGGTATTCTTCAAAGATAGCGAGTCCCAATGTGTAAATAAGGGATCCGAGAATGGCCTTTACGCCGAACTTCCTTCCGAGCGCAAGACATCCCGCGACAAGGAAAGGCGCAAATACTATGGCCACGCAGACCGAAAGATTTATGCCCGTCAGCTTGCTGACAATGATCGCGATACCCGCCGTTCCGTAATCGATCGCATCGTTGGGGATCAGGAAAACGGCTACAGCGAAGCTCGCCATCAGAGCGCCTATGATAATAAAGAGGTATGCTCCGGCTTCCGAAACTTTTTTGTTCATATAAACCCTCCGTTATTTTAAAGATCACCAGCAGACTTTTACATACATGTCGATCGGATAAAAAGGCTCGTTCGGGAATTCCTTCGTAAGTCCGGCCTCGTCGAGGTCGCGTCTGATCGTATTGCACTTTATCTCAAGTCCGGTAAGTTCGCCGATCTTCTTCGCAAACTCTATTCCCTCGGCAATTATATGCGCGTCCGTCTCAGCCATCAGATGCGAGTTATTTACAAGACCTGTCGGCGAAAGACCGCTTACGGCTTTTATCTCCTCAAGCACCTCGACTGCTTCTTCGGGCGTCGCGGTCAGGTTCCTGAAACGGTTCACCACATAGAGCATGTCGTAATCGAGGCCCTCGAACTTCGGTCTGAAGCGGCCGAGCACGGTCGAACCGACATCGTCTCCGCCTACGTCCACGATCACCATGTCCTTCGAATCAAATATCGAGTACATCGAAGCGGGCAGCGACGGGATATCGAGGTTCGTATGCCCGAAAACCGGGGCTATAACTTCTATGCCCTTACTCTCCAGCATCTCCCTGTAATCCGAAGTCCTGAAATACGGATTCACAAGGTCCATATCGACGATCGTGACCTTACGTCCTTTCTCCGCATATTCAAGCGCCAGATTTATCGAAAAATTGGTCTTCCCGCAGCCGTAATGGCCTGTAACGACCACAAAATCTTTCAGTGTCATATCTTTTCCCCCATATATATAGTTATAACAAAAAGCCTTGCCATAGGGCAAGGCTTTTCGCAGACTAAAGTATAAAATTTTATCCGATGATCGCTTTGTGGAAGATCTTCTTTCCCTTCTTGATCTTAACGCCCTCTTTGAGTGCGTCTGCGGAAACCTTCTGGTCGAAAGCGGTAACCTTCTCACCGTCGATAGATACGCCGCCCTGCTCGATCAGTCTTCTGCCTTCTCCTCTTGAAGGAATGAGCTGGCAGAGGCTCAAAAGATCGATAACGCTGATGCCCTCTGCGGGAACGTCCGATGCAGCGATCGTCGTGGTAGGCATATTTGCATCGTCTCCGCCGCCTGCGAACAGAGCCTTTGCGGTAGCTTCAGCCTTGTCTGCCTCTTCCTTGCCGTGTACAAGCTCGGTGAGCTCGTGGGCGAGCAGCATCTTCTTCTCATTGATGCGGGAAGGATCCCACTTCTCGACCTCACGGATCTGCTCCATGGGAAGGAATGTGAGCATCTTGATGCACTTATCCACATCGGCGTCGCCGATATTTCTCCAGTACTGGTAGAACTCGAAGGGGCTGGTCTTGTTGGGATCGAGCCATACTGCGTTGCCGGCAGTCTTGCCCATCTTATTTCCGTTCGAATCGGTCAGCAGTGTGATTGTCATCGCATGAGCGTCCTTACCCAGCTTTCTGCGGATAAGCTCGGTACCGCCGAGCATGTTGCTCCACTGATCGTCGCCGCCGAACTCCAGATTGCAGTTGTACTTCTGGAACATGTAATAGAAGTCGTAGCTCTGCATGATCATGTAGTTGAACTCGAGGAAGGAAAGTCCCTTCTCCATGCGCTGC
>CAMZAI010000203.1 GCA_947304065.1 uncultured Clostridia bacterium
CGGCACCGTAAGCGACAAAAGCTCAAGCCTTTTGAGATCGTCGGTCACGCCGATGCCGCCGCGGATGCCGTGCTTTGTATCGACAGCAAAGCACATATAACAGCGGTCTTCGATCACGGTCAGGCGCGGATCGTAGATCCTTGTGATCTCGGGATCGTGCAGATCCTCTGCCGTGATGAACGGCTTATCCTGCACATCCCAGTGTATTCCGTCATCGGAAAATGCGATACCTATGTCGCATTTTGCAAAGCTGCTCTTCCCGTCAAAGCCGTGATCGTTGCGGAACGCCATCACGTATCTGCCGCGGTATTTCGCAACGCCCGCATTGAAAATGCAGTCGGCATCATACGGGATATCCTTTTTGCTCAGGACCGGCTCGCCGCCGTTATATCTTTTGATCACACTGCTCGATCTCAGTTCCGGCCACATCTTCCCCATAGAATTCCCTCCATGCAATCTCGCGAGCAAGCTCGCTCGATTTCGGTTTGCTCATAACCCGACACGCAGTCTGACGACTGCTTATACAAAAGGTGACCACACTGAAAGCAAGCTTTCGTGTGCGTCACCTCTTTTGTATGTACGCACACTTCGTGTGCTGTCGGGTCATTTCGCTATTTACGCAATGTCTTCTAACTGCGCCGTATACAGATGGTAGTAAGCGCCGCCCTTTGCCATCAGTTCTTCATGCGTTCCGGCCTCCATGATGCCGCCGTCATCGATGTACATGATCAGGTCACAGTTGCGGATGGTCGAGAGTCTGTGCGCGATGATGAACGACGTACGTCCCTGAAGCATCGTGTTCAGGCCCTGCTGCAGAGCCTTCTCGGTCTGCACGTCTATGCTCGAAGTAGCCTCGTCGAGGATCAGGATCGAAGGATCCGAGAGCAGTGTTCTCGCGAACGAGATCAGCTGCTTCTGTCCCTGGCTTAGCAGCGAGCCGCGCTCCTTAACCTCGGTGTCATAGCCGTCGGGCATACGCCTGATGAACGAATCCGCGCATACCTTTTCGCTCGCCCTTACGATCTCCTCATCGGTCGCGTCAAGCTTGCCGTAGAGGATGTTGTCCTTGATCGTGCCGGAGAAAATGAAGCTGTCCTGCATCATTATGCCCATCTGCGAACGCAGCGAATGCAGCGTAACCTTCGAAATATCCTGTCCGTCTATCAGCACGCGTCCGTTTTCCACATTGTAGAAGCGGGAGATCAGATTTACCACAGTGCTCTTGCCTGCACCGGTAGGTCCGACGAGCGCCACGCTCATTCCGGGTTCAACCGTGAACGAAACATTGTGCAGGACTTCCTTGCTCTCGTCGTATGAAAAGCTTACGTTCTCGAACTCGACCTTGCCCTTGATAGGAGGCATCTCGACAGCATCGGGAGCGTCGTCGACTTCTACCTTCTCGTTCATCGTCTCGAAAATTCTCTCGAGGTAAGCCATGTTATTTACAACGTTGTTGAAGATATTTCCGAGATTCATGATCGGCTGCCAGAAACGCGCCGCATAACTCGAGATCGCGATGATCACGCCGACGGTCTTGCCGCCCTGAGCGAATACAACCATACCGAAAATATAGATCGCCGCTCTGATCAGTACCGAGATCGTGTCGATACCGGGCCAGATCGCATTGTTGTAGCTGACCGCCTTCATCCAGGTCTTGCGGCAGTCTCCTGCGAGACCCGAGAAGATCTGCGCGTTTTCGTTCTCACGCGCAAATATCTGCGTAATGCGCGCTCCGACGATATTCTCCTGAAGATAAGCGTTCAGGTTTGAATTCTTGTTCGAAACCATGCGCCACGCCTTGCGCTGCCTGTTCTTCATTATGAGCATGAACGCCGCGAGCACGGGCACGCCGCAGAGCACGACGAGCGACATCTGAACGTCGGTGATCATCATGAAAATGACGATGAAGATCAGGTTCAGCATCTCCAGCACGACGTTGATCAATCCGTTCGAGAGCATATCCGAAACCGAATTGACGTAGTTTACGACACGGATCAGGATCTTGCCGTGGGGACGGTCATCGTAATACTTGAAGCTGAGCTTCTGAAGGTGTGCGAACAGGTCCTTTCGGATATCGTAAATAATATACTGCGAGACCTTGACCATTATCTTCGATCTGAGCATCGCGAACACAACGCTCAGGAAATAAACCAGGATCGTCAGGAGTACCAGGACTACCAGATACTTGACATTCTTCGCGGGGATCGCTTCGTCGAGAGCCTTCTGGACCAGCATCGGGGCAAAGAGCACCGCCACGCCGGCAAGGCCCGAGAACAGGATCGCGAGACCCATTTTTTTGATGTACTTTTTAATGTAAGCCGAAGCAAGGAGCAAATGTCTGATATTAAACGGCTCATCCAGCTGTTCATCCTTGCGGTAAGTATTTCTCTCAGCCATTTGCAGCACCTCCCTTCGCTTCCGGAGCCGCGCCTACGGCTTCGGTAATGTCGCCGACCTGAAGCTTAACCAGCTCGCTGTAGTAGCCGCCCTTTTTGATCAGCTCGTCATGCGTGCCTTCTTCGATAATGCTTCCGTCCTTCAGGACAAGGATATTGTCGGCAAATTTCGTGGTAGATATTCTCTGCGCAATGATGATCTTCGTGCATTCGAATTCAAGGTCGCGCAGGCTGTGCTGAATATGCTTCTCGGTCTCCATGTCGACCGCGGAAGTCGTATCGTCCAGTATCAGGATCGAAGGCTCGATGGCCAGCGCGCGTGCCAGCGAAATACGCTGCTTCTGTCCGCCGGAAAGGCCGACTCCGCGCTCTCCGACGATCGTGTCGTAGCCTTCGGGCATCTTCAGGATGAACTCCTCGGCTGCCGAAGCTCTCGCGAACTTGACCACCTCATTGGCAGTCAGATGCGAAACGCCGTATGCGATATTGCCCTCGATCGTATCCGAGTAGAGCAGAACGTCCTGAGTAGCTAAACCGATGTTCTTGCGCAGATCCTCGAGCTTGTATCTGTTTACGTTTACGCCGTCCACGGTGATCGTTCCGGAATTCGGCTCATAGAAACGCGGGATCATCTGGATCAGCGAGGTCTTGCCGCAGCCGGTCTCACCGATGATCGCCACGGTCTCGCCCGGATGTGCGGTAAATGATATATCCTTGAGCACGGGCAGTTTTCCGTCCTCATATTTGAAGCTTACATGATCGAATACAACCTCGCCCTTAAAGCGTCCGGGATGCGCTATTGCGTCGGGAGCGTCCACGATCTCAGCCTCGGAGTAGTAGATCTCCATGACCTTTGCCGAAGCGGCGGAGAAACGCTGGAACTCGTTCATGATGTTGCCCATCTGGCGCATCGGGTTGCAGATCGCCCAGATCAGACCCGAGAACGCTACATATTCGCCCATCGTGATCTGTCCGCTGATAATGAACAGACCGCCAACCAGCAGCAGGATTACGGGAAGCGCATCGGCCACGGTTTCAACATAAGGGAAATAATGCAGCCAGGTGTAATGCGTATCGATGTTGGTGTCCCTGAAATCGGTGTTCGCGGTATCGAACTTCTCCATCTCGTATTCCTCGCGCGCAAACGCCTTGACCACGCGGTTTCCCGAGATATTCTCCTGGGCGTAGGTATTCATCCCCGCCAGCTTTTCACGCAGAGCGCGATGCTTCGGGGTAACCGTTTTCTTGAACCTTACAACGATAAAGAAGATCAGCGGCGAGATCAGTAGGATCGAGATCGCCAGCTTCCAGTCCATTATCAAAAAGTACACGGCCGCCGCGGTGTAGAGCGTGATCGACTCGATGATGCTCCTGACAACCCACGCGATATTGTGTCTTACCGCGTCCAGGTCGCCCGTTACTCTCGTCATCAGATCGCCCGTGCGGTAGGTCGAATAGAATTTCATATCCTGACGCTGGATCTTGTCATAGAGGAAATTCCTGATCCTGAAAAGTGCGTACTGCGAAACCGACTCGTACGCCATGCAGTCCAGATATACCACGGTCACGCGGAACAGTGTCAGCACGATCATCGTGATTATCAGGCGGTAAAACTCGTTGCTGTGCGCAGCGATAGAGTCGCCGGTGTCGTTGATCTCATTGAAGAGGTCGACTATTTTTCCTGAAAAATAAGGCACAACGAGCTGCAATGTATTATAGACCACGGTACCCAACATCGCGGTCACATACAAAGCCCGTCTGCCTTTCATATTTTCCCATAACCAGCCAAAGCGTGATTTCGGGAACTTCTTTTCCTGCTCATCCATATTCCATACTCTCCTTCAATACTGACATAATAGC
>CAMZAI010000204.1 GCA_947304065.1 uncultured Clostridia bacterium
GACAGAGCAACGCTTCTGATCAAGGAAAGCGACAAGAAGCCTGTTGTCATTGAGACCGAGGACCAGAGCCTTAAGCTTAAGATGGATACCTCGATCGGATCCCTCGACGATGAGATCCTTATCGAGAAAGAAGGAAAAGATATAGTTATCGGATTCAATCCCAAGTTCATCATTGAAGCGCTCAGGGTTATCGACGACGAGAACATCGACATTTACCTCGTTAATTCCAAGTCTCCCTGCTTCATCAGGGATGCTGGGCAGAACTACATTTATCTGATCCTTCCGGTTAATTTCGTATCGTAATAAAGGTGGATTATGGATAAGATCACTATCAGAGACGATTTCATAAAGCTCGGCCAGGCCATGAAGCTTGCGGGGCTCGTTGAAACCGGAGTCGAAGCAAAATATGAGATAGAAGCCGGTCGTGTAAAGGTTAACGGAGAGGCCGAGAACAGGCGCGGACGTAAGCTTTACAAGGGCGATACCTTTACTTACAAGGGAACGACCGTAACTGTAGGTTGATATGATAATCAAAAAGCTGGAATTGAATAATTTCAGAAATTACGAGACTCTTGAGGTCGAGCTTGACGAAGGGATAAACATCTTCTACGGAGATAACGCTCAGGGGAAGACAAATATCCTCGAGGCCCTGTATATGGGATGTACCACGAAGTCGCACAAGGCTTCGAGGGACAGCGAAGTGATCAGGTTCGGGGAAAAAGAAGCTCATTTGCGGATGTATATCGAAAAAGCCGGAATCGGCCGGAAGATAGACATGCATCTGAAAAAGAACGGACCGAAGGGCGTGGCTCTGGACGGAGTGGCTTTGGCCAAGGCGTCCGAGATCTATGGCATGATGAATATCATCTCATTTTCGCCGGATGACCTCTCGATAATCAAGAACGGTCCCGCGGAGCGGCGCAGTTTCATAGATATGGCGCTCTCGCAGCTCGACAAGATGTATCTCTACAGTCTTTCATCTTACAAGAAGGCCCTGAATCAGCGAAATATCCTGCTGAAACAGATAAAAAAGAACGACGAACTCGAGAATACGCTTTCCGTATGGGACGAGCAGCTCGTAAAGTACGGAGATTACATCATCAGAAAGCGTGCGGAGTACGTAAAGGAGATCGGCAGCAGGGCATCAGAGATACATGCGAGGCTCTCCGGTGGCAAAGAAAAGCTGATCCTTAAGTATCTTCCGAATGTTTCAGCGGATATGCTTTCGGCGGAGCTCGGATTTTCGCATGAAAGAGACATAATCTTAAAGACCACGAATGTCGGACCGCACAGGGATGACATCGGATTTGAAATAAACAGCGACGAGGCCAGAAAGTACGGATCGCAGGGGCAGCAGAGGACTGCGGCGCTTACGCTGAAGCTGGCCGAGATCGAACTTGTCAGGGAAAAAACCGGCGACAGACCGGTGCTTTTGCTTGACGATGTACTGTCGGAGCTCGACAGGAACAGACAGACGGAGCTCCTGAACAGCATCGAAGACATCCAAACGGTCATCACATGTACCGGACTGGAGGAATTCGTGAACGGGCGCATTAAGCTCGACCGCATTTACAAAGTCGAGAACGGCAGGGTAACTGCGGCAGAATAACTATAGAAAGAGTGTGAAAGAATGAGTAATGAGTACGGTGCCGACCAGATACAGATTCTGGAAGGACTTGAAGCGGTAAGAAAGAGACCCGGTATGTACATCGGTACTACCTCACTTCGCGGACTCCATCATCTTGTGTATGAGATAGTGGATAACGCCGTGGATGAGGCGCTGGCCGGTTTCTGCACGGATATCGACGTATCGATCAACAAAGACAATTCCATCACCGTTATCGACAACGGCCGCGGAATACCCGTAGGTATCAACAAGAAAAAGGGCGTTTCATCGGTAGAGGTCGTATTTACGGTGCTCCATGCCGGCGGAAAGTTCGGCGGCGGAGGATATAAGGTATCGGGAGGTTTGCACGGAGTAGGCGCATCGGTCGTTAATGCTCTTTCGGAGTGGCTCGAAGTAACCGTCGAGCAGGACGGCAAGATGTACAGACAGCGCTACAACAGAGGAAAGGTCGAGGCACCCCTGCAGGAGATCGGAACTTCCGACAGGACCGGTACCACGGTTGTTTTCCTTCCCGATAAGGACATCTTTGAAGAGACCGTTTTTGATTTCAGCACCTTAAAGCAGAGACTCCGCGAGATCGCGTTCCTGACAAAGGGACTGAGGATCATCCTGAGAGACAGGCGCGAGGAAGAAGAAAAAGTTGCGGAATTCCACTACGAGGGCGGTATCAGGGAGTACGTTCAGTATCTCAACAGGAGCCAGGTAACCCTCTATCCCGAGATCATCTACTGCGAAGGCCAGAAGGGAGACGTTCTGGTCGAGGTTGCGATGCAGCATAACGACGGATACAACGAGGGCTGCTACAGCTTCGTAAACAATATCACCACGCCCGAAGGCGGCACTCATTTTACAGGCTTTAAGAATGCACTGACAAAGACCTTCAACGATTATGCACGCAATATGAAGTACCTCAAAGACAGTGAGGAGAACTTAAGCGGCGAGGATCTGCGTGAAGGACTTTCGGCCATTATCAGCATAAAGATACCCGAGCCCCAGTTCGAGGGACAGACAAAGCAGAAACTCGGCAACAGCGAAGCGAGGACCGCGGTTGACGCGGTTGTGAGCGAGCAGCTTACATATTTCCTTGAGCAGAATCCTACGGTCGGAAAGATCATCATCGAGAAGGCTGTTCTCGCGCAGCGCGCAAGAGACGCTGCCCGTAAGGCAAGAGAGCTCACAAGACGTAAGTCCGCGCTCGAGGGCATGAGCCTTCCCGGTAAGCTTGCGGACTGCTCGGACAAGGATCCGAAAAACTGCGAGATATTTATCGTAGAGGGAGATTCCGCGGGCGGCTCGGCAAAGACCGCGCGCCACAGAGCCACTCAGGCTATCCTGCCCTTACGAGGCAAGATCCTCAACGTTGAAAAGGCCAGACTCGACAGGATACTCGGCAACGAAGAGATCAGAGCCATGATCACTGCGTTCGGAACCGGTATTTCCGATGATTTTGATATTTCAAAGCTCCGTTACGACAAGATCATCGTTATGACGGATGCCGATGTGGACGGCGCGCATATCGCGACACTCATGCTCACGTTCATATACCGTTTTATGCCCGAGCTCATCAAGGAGGGGCATGTTTATCTTGCCCAGCCTCCGCTCTATAAGGTCGAGAAAAACAAAAAAGTCTGGTACGCGTACAGCGATGAACAGCTGAATGCTATCATGACCGAGATCGGACGCGACAACAATTATACCGTTCAGAGATACAAAGGACTCGGTGAGATGGACGCCGAACAGCTCTGGGATACTACGATGGATCCTCAGACCAGGACCCTGAAAAAGGTTACCATGGACGAGGACAACGCAGCGGAGCTCGACGTTACGTTCAACGTGCTCATGGGTGACAATGTTGAGCCGAGACGTGAGTTCATCGAGACCAACGCGAAATACGCGAAGAACATAGATCTGAATGCTTAAGGAGAAAAAATGGAAGACAATATTTTCGATCAGGTCAGACCGGTCGATCTTAAAGAGACGATGGAGAATTCGTATATCGACTATGCCATGTCGGTTATCGCTTCACGTGCTCTTCCCGATGTAAGGGACGGTCTTAAGCCTGTTCAGCGCCGAATATTATACGCGATGATAGAGCTGTCCAATACTCCGGACAAGCCTCATCGTAAATGTGCCCGAATCGTCGGCGATACCATGGGTAAATACCATCCTCACGGTGACAGCTCCATTTACGGAGCGCTGGTAAATCTCGCACAGGAATGGTCGACCCATTATCCGCTCGTTGACGGCCACGGAAACTTCGGATCGGTCGACGGCGACGGCGCCGCGGCCATGCGATACACCGAAGCCAGACTCAGCAAGATCGCTATGGAGATGCTCGCGGATATCAACAAAAATACCGTAGAGTTCATCCCCAACTTCGATGAGACAGAGAAAGAGCCCACGGTTCTTCCTTCGAGAGTACCGAACCTGCTGATCAACGGCACCACGGGTATCGCGGTCGGCATGGCCACCAATATCCCGCCTCACAACATCGGCGAGGTCATTGACGCAGTATCGCTCATTATCAACAACCGCATAAACGAGAGCCGCGAGACCTCTATCGACGAGATCCTGCAGATCATAAAGGGACCCGATTTCCCTACCGG
>CAMZAI010000205.1 GCA_947304065.1 uncultured Clostridia bacterium
GAGATAACAACGGTTATTTATCAAAAAGACGCAGCATTAATGCTCGAACTTCTTTATGGTGACGATACATGAAAAAGACACGGATTAACACAAAAACATTTATCCTGACTGCGGTCGTCGGCGGTATCCTGCTGATCGTATTCGTTATCTCGAACATGCTTCATTCGTCGAGGCAGACCATCAAGGTCACAAACGAAGCGGTTTCTTCGGTAAGCTCATTCTATCTCGAGGCCATGGCCGACCGGCGTTCGAAGACGATCACCAATCTGATCGACAGTAATTTTGAGCACATGAAAAAGGCACTTGCCTTTATCGATGATGAGGGCATCACCTCCCAGGAGGAGCTCAGGGCTGCCCTCGGTAAGGTTAAGGCCCTGCTCTCGCTCAACAGGTTCGCGCTCGTTGACAGCGACGATGTCGTTTACACGCAGTACACGACCTTTACCGGCCGGAGCCGCTATGATTTCCTCTCCGACAAAGCCATGAGCGAGCGCAGCATCAGCATAGTTTTCCCGTACGGCTCGCCTAAGGAGCTGTGTCTGGCGATCCCGACGCCCGATCTGTATGTAATGGGCAAACAGATGAAGGCCTGCTTCGTCCAGATCGAGATAGGTGAGATCGTCAGCCTGCTGGCATTCGAGGACCAGGGCAGGACTTATTTCGGCCTGTATTCGAGAGCCGGAGAAAACCTCTCCGACACAGACCTCGGCCCCTTCATCCAAAAGGCAAACATCTTCGACGCTACGAAAAATGTCATTCCCGAGGAGCTTCATGAGCAGCATTATGACAATTTCGCACGCGGTATCGGCGGCGATATGTCATTTACGGCGGGCGGCGTCGCGGAAACACTGTACTACGTGCCTATCGAGAACACCGAGTGGGAAATGGCCGTTCTGATCAGTGAAAGCGTCATCAATGAGCGCATCCGCAGCATCAGTGAGCACAGTCTGGCCTCCAGCCGCAAACAGATAATCATGACGTTATCGTTCGTTGTCCTGTTCGCCACCGTTCTCCTGCTCGAGTTCAGATCGATGTCAAAGAGACGCCTCGAGGCCGAGAAAGAGACCAGCCGTACCTTCAAGAACATGGCCAATACCGACTCCCTCACGGGTGTCCGCAACAAGCTCGCTTATTCGGACAACGAAGAAGCCCTGAACAATCTGATCAGGGCCAAAGAGATCGACAAATTAGCTGTCGTTGTATGTGATATAAACGGTCTGAAATACGTCAATGATAACGAAGGCCACGCTGCCGGCGATAAGCTCATCAAGGACGCCAGCCGCCTCATCTGTGAGTATTTTGACCACGGTGCCGTTTTCCGCATCGGAGGAGATGAATTTGCCGTCCTCCTTCAGGGAAGAGGCTATGATTCGCTGAATGAAGACATCGACGCATTTAACCGCAAGGCCGAAGAGAATATCGCCTCGGGCGATGTAGTCGTTTCACTCGGCTACGCGACGCTGATGCCTACCGACACCGAGCTCCACGAGATGTTCGAGCGCGCGGATCAGATGATGTACACGCGCAAAAAGGAGCTCAAGGAAATGGGCGCGCATACCAGATGACGCGTTTTGCAGTTATTTTACCGCATCAAAGCTCACGGTAAAGATTCCGTCCCCGCACTCCGCTTCGATGCTGCCGCCCATCTTTTCAGTCAGTTCTTTCGATATTGCCAGACCGAGCCCGCTGCCCTTGGTGCCGCGGGCTTTGTCGGCTTTATAGAACCTTTCGAATACGCGGCTTGCGTCCACAGGCTCGTCCTTGTTCACGAGCTCGTCGCTGCATTCCAGCACTGCCCGGCCGTCCTCTTCATACAGCCTCACGTTCAGGTTCTTTCCGTGTATCAGCGCATTGCGCACGAGATTCTGCACGATCCTCGTGTATGAACCTTTCTCCGCACTGATCATGACCGGCTCCTCGGGCAGCCCGATCACGGGCTCATTCCCGCTCTTTTGTATCTCATCATAGAAGCTCAGCACGATATCCGCTGTCACCGCGGTCATATCCATCGGCGAAAGCTCGAGCTCATAGTTCGGATCCTGCAGCTTCGCATAGGTGAACAGCTCGTCCAGCATGTCGTTAAGGCTTGTTATCCTGCTCCTGATGATCTCGGCGTACTGCGCTTTTTTCTCCTGCGGCAGTTCCTCTGAGGTCAGCAGCTGGAAATAACCGTCGAGCGAGGTCAGAGGCGTTCTGATATCATGCGAGATATTTGCGATCGTCTCGCGCAGCGCTTCGTCCTGGCGCATGTGCTTCACTTCGGTCTCGCGCACTTTGTCGGTAAGTTTCGCGATCTCTTCCGCCAGTTCTTTAAACTCCCGCGTATTGATATCCGCAGACGGTCTCTGCTGCGTTTCATTTTCATTGATAAACTTCAACTGGCGGCAGAGCTGCTGCACCTGCCGCCGGTATATCCTGTTTGCAATGAAAAGAGCCGCGCTGACGATCGCCAAAGCGATAACGAGTAACGTCATACTGCCTCCGTTCCGCCCCTTTCGGGACGTTTATCTTACATCTCTTCTGACCGATGCCTGAATAGCCAGGAAGGTCGCTGCGGTGCCGTAGATCAGGCAGATCACGAGCAGTGTCACCGGATAATAACCTTCCGAGAGATACCCTCCTTCGATATTGAACATCATCAGGTATTTGCGGATATGAATGTCCGCGAGCCATGTGATCTTCGTGCTTGCAAGATTTACGGCACCCTCTATGATCTTGTCAACGAGTGTCGCCGAATAAATGAATATCGCTACCAGGCCGAGCGCCCTGCTGTGCGTGATCTCGTGCATGAGTACCAGGATCGCAATGACTGCGATGTGTACAAGAATGCACAGGAACACATATGCTGTGAACTTTCCGATATCGCCCGCGGGAACAGCGTTATATTCAATGCCCTTGCCCGAAATGAGCGCCTCGATGCAGGCAAAGATCAGCTCGATGATCATATATTCAGCCATGTATACGAGCATGATCACGATTCCGGTCAGGATCTTCGATATAGGCAGGAAGCGCTTGTCTGTCGCGCATCCGGCCGCATTCTTCAGGAATCCGTTCCTGCTCTCGTTCGTCATGAATATCACGAGCGCGAGACCGAGGAACAGCATCAGGAGGCCGTCTCCGATGCATCCGAACGCCTTAACGGGGCCTATGGCCACAGCATGTCCCGACGCGATCTCCGTCACTGTTTCGGTGCCGTCAGAGCTTACATATTTGACCGAAAGCGACATGTTGAGTATCTGGATGACTGCCAGGAATATCGGATATACATAAAATGCTTTCGTTCTTAAAAGCCTGAAAAGATCAGTTTTGAATACTTTAATCATACACTCAGCATCCTCCCTCTACAAGGTTCAGATAATAATTTTCCACGGATCCGACCTGTCTGGTCAGTTCGCTGACGGTGATACCGGCACCTGCCATCGCAAGCGTGATCTCGCCGATCCTCTCGGGGCTGTCAAAGATATTGATCCTGCCGTCCTCGAGCACCTTGATCTCTGTAAATCCCATTCTTTCAAGCACTGCAGCCGCTCCCGCGGGTGAATCGGTCACGAGCTCGATCTTCGATTCGCATTTGTCCTCGAGCTCCTCAGCGCTGCATTCCATGACCAGATGTCCCCTGTCGATGATGCCGTATCTGGTCGCGAACTTTGAGAGCTCGTCGAGAATGTGGCTGGAAATGATAAATGTCGTTCCCTGTTCTCTCTTCATCCTCACGATCATCTCACGGATGTCCACGATACCCTGCGGATCGAGGCCGTTGATGGGCTCGTCGAGCACTACGATATCGGGATTTCCGGCCAGAGCCATCGCGATACCGAGTCTCTGCTTCATACCGAGCGAGAAATTGCCGACCTTCTTTTTCCCGACGTCCTTAAGGCCTACGAGCTCCAGCAGGCGCTTCGGTTCCTCTCTGTCTGTGATCCCGAGCAGCCTGCACTTGATCCTCAGATTCATTTCCGCATCAAATTCCGAGAAATATCCGGGATCCTCGATCAGCATCCCCCTGCGCTGTGCTATCATTCCCGGCTTGTCGCCGCGCTGTCCGAACAGCTTGAACTCACCCGCCGAGGGATTAGCAAGTCCGCATATTATCTTCATCAGCGTCGTTTTTCCGGCGCCGTTCCTTCCTACCAGTCCGTA
>CAMZAI010000206.1 GCA_947304065.1 uncultured Clostridia bacterium
TTTTGATATTTTTGATCTTTTTTGCAATGTATTCTTCGTAAAACCTTTTGCAATCGTCCGCGTTCTTTCTTTTCCCGGCCTGCATCCAGTGAGTGATTTCCCGCGACGGAGTAAAAGCGGTCCAATCCTCGTTCGGGATGTTGCAGTCGGGCGCAATATTGCCCACGCAGAATTCATGCCTTTTCAGCCACGGTAAGGCTTCCATAACCTTATCCGCGACCATCAGATGCGATACCCATTCAGCCATAATTTACCCTATTCTTCATATGCTTTCAGCATTCTGTCGATCCGTTCCAGATCCCTTTCGTCTTCTTCCCTTCCGTATGTGAAATTCTCGGGCGTCGAATCAAAAAGCTCTATCCTGTCCATTTCGCTCTCCGGCGGAATAGAACCCAGAGAATGCACGATCGCTGCAAATATACGGCCATTGTTCCTATGGATCCCATCGTCCCAGACCTGCTCATAGTCCCAGAGAGGTATCATGTCGCAGTCAGATATACCTGTTTCCTCAAACATCTCCCTCTTAGCCGCAGCCATGGGCGTTTCCCCGTCTTCCACATGCCCGCCGGGATGTTCAAAGCTCTTTCTGCGCTTGTGGAAACAGTAGATCCATTTATCTTCGTACTTTGCATAAACGACCACGAATTTTATATCATCCAACTGCCCCAGCAGGAAGTTGGTTTTAGTTTTTTCCATCATTGGTCAATACTCCCTTTATCCATCCCGTCACGCCTTCCGGCAGCCTCTCATCCATCGGCGTGCCGTCGTCAAACATCAGATTAATGTGGACTGCGTTCATCAGGCAATGCTGCCCCATCTCTATCCCACCGTTGATCGAGGCGATGCCCTTGTCACCGTTCCTGACCCAATCGGGCGTATAAATAAAGCAATGCTTCATGCGCTGAAGCCTGTCCAGCCTCGGTACCACTTCTTCGTCATAGTTATGGAATTCATCCTTCTTTCCCATGGCAAAGAACAGGATCTTCCCTTTTCTGTCATACTCGTCGAGTACGCTGTCCGAAGGCAGCGCCGAGCTTCCTACCGGCATCACGGCGTCGAAATCATCCATGTAATTGTCCATAAGGCGCATGGCAAATGTAGCTCCGGACGAATTACCGAACAGGAATCTCATCCCCGCGCATGCTTCGTGCGCTTTCACGAAATCCATGATCAGATCATGTACCGGCTCCGCGTACTCCTCCGTCCAATAACCGCATGTCCGCCCGTCTTCGCCCTTATACTCGTTCGCGACAGGAACCAGCACGTACGCGCCGCCGAAAGCGTTCTGATACTTCGGAGTCGCATAGAACTCCGCACCGGTATAGTTAATGCACAGATCCCCGACCAGTGAGTTCCCCGTTCCGTGCAGGAACACCAGCAGCGGATAGTCTTTCTTCTCCGCAGCTTCATGCACTGTCGGGTCATAGAAATAATACTTTAATCGCGTTCCCGAAGCGTCATCATAGAAAGCCTTTTCAAACAGGTCGAAATACTTTCCGCATTCGTATGTCGGATTCGGCGAGATAAAATCATCGTCCGCAACTTCGTTGAGCCAGGGTGCAACCGGCCGCCCTTCGCTGATAGTCACATTCATTATTATATCTTCTTCGCAAATATCTTCAGCCTGAGACATCTGGAAATAAGGCGTACCATCCTTGCGAAAATGTACCCTTCGGATCCCGTCACAGCGTAAAGTACCGGTTATATCGGTCTCTCCGTGATATGCGATCATCAGCTCGCCTTCTTCGTTTTCAAAGAAGGAATTATGGCCGGGACCGTATTCATCTTTTACGGAATAAAAGGTCAGCACCGGCGGAATACTCTTCTTCCAGGAAGCAATATCCAGAAGGTCTGCGTCCGAATCGGCAGTAAGCAGTCCGAGCGCATAGGTATATCTGTTTGCAGAGCCGCCTGAATAAGTGACATAAACTTTATTATCCTTTACAAAGGCATAGGGACCTTCGTTGTTTATCGTACCGGAGACATTTTCCCATCCGTACAGCGGTCTGGTAAGAAGAACCGGCTCGGCGGTAAGACGCCAGGGTCTTTCTTCATCGATCGACGCTATATACAGCATCGAACCGCTGTCGAGCGCTGTTCCGATATGTTCCCTGTAGGACCAGATGACATAGGATCCGCTGTTGGCCCTGACGAAAGTCATATCAAGTGTGATCGCGTCCTCTGCAAGAGGCGATCCGTCCATTCGCTGAACGCGAATCGGATCTTCCCAGCTGTCTTCAAGAATGATGGGCGCACCCTTCTTTTTCTTCATCATGTGACACTGCGGTCCCCATTTGTGCCCGCTGACAGCAAAAAGGATGTACAGCTCGCCGCCGATCACGTGAAATTCCGGGGCCCAGAAGGTCTGTTCAAACCCCCGTTCAGGATCGAACGGAAGAATAAGATGCTCTTTGACGCCGTCGCGGAACAGACCGTCTATGTTATCAGCCTCTCTGACATATATTCCGATGTCGTTCAGGTTGTCATTGGTTGAGATATAATACCATTTACCTTCCCACCGGAAGATGACGGGATCGCCGTAACCGTTTGCAAGCGGAAAACGGAATCTTTGCTGGGAGATATGTCCTGTTATCGTATACCTTCCGGGATGTTCGGGATCGGGTTCGGAGCGATCTACCAGGATCTTTTTCCCGCGGACGGAACCGTCGCTGTAAGAAACCGCTGCACGGATGTCGTCAAGCTCCCGGACGCTGTCAATTACTATATTTTCAGGAACAGAGATTCCGGTGTAAGTGATGGGACTCCAGTAACGCAGGGCTGCTTCTGCCGTTTCCGGAGCAACATCCAGCTGCTCTGAAGGAGTATATTTTTCTATTTCTTCGACCGGAAGCGATTCTTCTTCACTGAAGCTGATCAGATCCTTTGTTCTCCACAAAATACGCTTACCTTCAGCCTGCGGATCAGGCTCGCCGTTTTCGAATACTCTTTTCCCGGCTATTCCGATAAAGCCGTCCTCCATCGCGAAAATGAGAGGCTCCGTAATCCCCAACGGTACAATTGTATTTTCCGCACTGATCCGACCTTTTGCAAAAAGGATACCATAGCCGCGGTTAAACGGCGTTGTCTGTCCCCGGTCGTCAGAGCATGAAAAATGGATGCTTCGGGCCAGACCTTCAGGATAATTATCGGGATTAACACTTCTCGTGTAGACATTTATCTTCATAAGCTTTCTCCTAAAAAGCAACAAACATTCCGTAGTCCTTGGGCACGCGCAAAACTCCGCCGCGCATATTCTGTTCCAGCACGGAGCGAAGCGTGTCCCTCGGCATATCCTGAATATCCGAAAAGCCCGGCAGCGAATAGATATAGTCGATCATATCCTCAATATCCGTGACTTCCAGAGCGTCTTCGTACCGGAGTTTTTCCACATTCCCAAAGTATTTTTTTAACGTTCTTTCCCCGTTCTGCAGCGTGAAATTATAATTGTAAGCGCTGCTGATGGGGAAATCATCAAACATCAGCTCAATGTGCTCCATCATTCCGTCTTCGCCGTAAGTCGCGCAGTAGAAAGTCCCGTTATCCTTCAGGACGCGGCGCACTTCCCGCAGCCCCTGTGCCAGATCCGGCACATGATAAAGCATCATATTCGCGATAACGACGTCGAATTCTTTGTCGGCAAACGGAATGTCCTGAATGTCGACTTTTTTATACTCGATCCCATCATAATCCTTAAGATTCTCCTGCGCCGCGGCAAGCATCCCATCGGAAAGATCCGAAAGGATCAGCCTCGAACAGCGCCCGATCATATCGCCTTTCTCAAGCCACATCTCTCCCGTACCGCATCCGAGCTCAAGGACCGACATGCCATCCTCTATCCGGTAATTGGAGAAAATCCAGTTGCCGAAGCCCTGCTTGTTCACCGAATACTTCTTGTGAAGTGAGATTCGGATGTTGAGTTTGTCAGCGGTGCCGTATTGTTTTTTAACGGTTAAGTCTTCCATGATCCACCTTCTCCCTGTCGATACCTTTCTCTCTAATTATAGTTTTTTTATGTCTTCAAGACAAATACATTTCTCTTTCGCAAACGACTTATCGCCCCTTAAATTTCACAAATTGTATTGTTTTATCCCGCAAACCATAGTATAATATAATTTCCAAAGATATCGT
>CAMZAI010000207.1 GCA_947304065.1 uncultured Clostridia bacterium
AATCTTAACCTTTATTCACGAAAAAGGAAAAACTTGAGCCGGAAGGGAGAAAATGTTACGATGGAAGCGGAAAAGGAGAATAATATGATCAGATCAACTCTTTGCTATATCGAGCGTGACAGATGTTACCTCATGCTCTACAGAAATAAGAAAAAGAACGATCCGAACGCCGGGAAATGGGTCGGTATAGGCGGCAAGTTCGAGCCCGGGGAGAGCGCGGAGGAATGCCTGCTGCGCGAAGTGCGCGAGGAGACGGGATTTGCCCTGATTTCTTACAAATTCCTGGGAATAGTGGAATTCAGGAACGACGCCTGCGAGGACGAGGACATGTACCTGTATCTGGCGGACGGTTTTACGGATGAAACCACAGTCTGCGCGGATACGACAGCGGGACGGGGTGAAGATGATTCCATGCTCCCCATCCCTCCGTGCAATGAGGGAGACCTCAAATGGATACCGAAATCCAAGATCCTGAGTCTTAATCTCTGGGAGGGCGACAGGTATTTCCTCGAGCCGATGCTCCGCGGCGAGACCGACCTTAATATGCGTCTCACATACTCCGGAGACACTTTGTTATCGGTTGAGAGATGAAGCAGGTAAAGCACTTACATAATTTTGACGACACCGGGGCCTCTGAAAAAAGAGGCCCTTTGTAAAAACTGCAACATTTTTTTGCTCTGCCGACAGTTATTTTTGTTGACAAGTTCAATAGGATGCATTATGATGTAAGCGAAAAGAAACGAGAGGTCTTTTTTTTTGACATTTAGATGAAAGCGCTTACATTCAAACAGTACAGAACAGCAAATATTATTCTGCTGACTCTGATCTTTGTGATCGCAGAGTCGGCCGTGACCCTGGGTGCGAATCTCTGGTTCAGGGAGCTGCCGTATGTTTTGTCGCTCGCGGTGCTGTTCGTCTCGCTCGAGATGATGAGATGGCACGGATACGCGGCGGTGGCGGCCCTTGCTATGGGACTTGCATTCTGCGCCGCATCGGGTGCCGCTCCCACACAGTATCTTATCTACTGCGTCGGGAATCTTTTCATGCTCTTCGGTCTTTTCTTTCTGAAGAAGGCCGGGAGGGACAAGGTTCGGGAGAGCGCGCTGCTCAGCATAGGATATGTCCTTATCGTTTTTCTGCTCGCACAGCTCGGACGGTGGATCGTTTCACTGTTCTTCGGGGCGGATCTAAGGATGCTTGTGCAGTTTGTAACGACCGACGCTTTGAGCGCACTGTTTGCCGTTATCGCTGTTTTGATAGTAAGGAATATCGAGGGTGTTTTTGAGGATCAGAAGTCTTATCTTTTGAGACTTGAGGCAGAACGCCGCGAAGAGGCCGGGACGAGGGAAGAAGATTACCGGCACTGAATCCGAGATCTTTGGACGGCTCTTATACGTCCGCATATATATGTTTTTGAGGGTATCTGTATGAAATCTAACGCAGCTGATTATCTTATTTACGACGAAGCCACGGGTCTGTATCACGAGGATCCCGAGCAGGCTGTCAGGGATGATGTCGAGAAGCATTACTGGCTCGGCGTCTTAAGGGCAGTTATCAAGGACTGGCGTCTTTATCTGATGCTCGTTCCGATGCTCCTGGTCTTCCTGTTCTGGCGTTATTTCCCCATGTACGAGCTGCTGGGCTGCTTTAAGATCTATGACGTCGTAAAGCCTGTCTCGGAGCAGTTCTACTCGGGCTTTTCCGCATTTAAGACTCTTATAGTGGGCTCCGAATCCGTACGCTTCTGGAGAGCGCTCAGGAATACTTTCCTGCTGAGCTTCTACGGCCTGTGTTTCGGCTTCCCGATGCCGATCATCATTGCGCTTTTCTTCAATGAGATCAGATCGAACATCGCCCGCAGCGTATATCAGGTGCTCACTTATCTCCCGAAATTCATGTCGACGGTTGTTATGACTTCGCTCGTAACGCTGCTCGTAAAGCAGGGTTCGCTTACTTCCGGTATGGGCGTTGTATCGCAGCTCCTTGTTTCCCTCGGCTGGATCAGCGAGGAGACCGGTCAGGCAGGTCTGCTGAACAATCCGTCGTTCTTCCGTGCGATATACCAGATCAGCGGTATCTGGGAGGGCGCGGGCTATGACAGCATAGTTTATTTCGCGGCGATCATAGCGATATCGCCGACGAGTTACGAGGCTGCGCAGATCGACGGCGCGGGCAAGATGGCGCAGATGCGTTACGTGGTGCTCCCGAGCATACTTTCCACGATCGTCATCATGCTGATCACGCGTATCGGATCCCTGCTCAGCATCGGCTACGAGAAGGTTCTCCTTCTTTATAACCCGAACACCTACACCACGGCGGATGTTGTTTCCACTCTTTCCTACAGACTGGGAATCGAGGGCGGATGGAAGGGCGTTGCTTCCGCCGCCGAGATGATGAACAACGTAGTCGGCATGCTTCTCGTGATCGGAGCCAATACGATCGCGCGGAAGGCATCAAACGTATCACTTTACTGATCACGGAATGGAGTAGATCACAGTTATGAAAAGACGATTGGAAGTATCCGAGCTTATATTCAAGATCATAAGCTACCTTCTTTTGACGATCTTTGCGCTCAGCTGCCTGTATCCCTTTGTCTATGCGATATCGGCGGCGGTCAGCGGCAGGTATTTCGTTGAATACAATAAGGTCGTGCTCTTTGCGAAGGAGGTCCAGTTCGACGCCTTCAGGCAGATGTTTTCGAGCAATCTGTTCTGGAACGCATACTCGAACACCCTTTTCCTGACCTTCTACGGAACGCTCTGGTCGCTCGGGATCTCGATCCTCGGTGCCTACGCTCTTTCGAAGAAGCGCCTGCTCTTCCGTAAGACCTTTAACTTCTTCCTCGTATTTACGATGTGGTTCTCGGCCGGACTTGTTCCCCAGTACCTGAATTACATCAATACCAAGAAGGTTTTCAATTCGGTCGGGATCATGGATGACAAATGGCTCGTTGTTATCGCGATGGGTATGGCGGCCATGAACATCATCCTTCTGCGAAACGCTTTCGAGGGCGTGCCTTCCGAGATAGAAGAGGCTGCCATCGTGGACGGAGCCACGGAGTTCCAGGTCCTGAACAGAGTTTACATACCAATGAGCAAATCGACGATCGCGACGGTTGCGCTGTTCTTCGGAATCTCCCGATGGAACGGCTACTTCTGGGCGAGACAGATGATCTCGGATTCAAACGAGCATCCGCTGCAGGTATTCGTACGACTCAAGCTCGAGGAATACACCGACGCCGAGCTTATGGCGGGCTGGAACAAGAGCTACGCTTCGGATTCGGTAATCTACGCACTGATCGTTTGCTCGATCATCCCCATCTTAGTTATTTATCCCTTCATACAGAAGTATTTTGCGAAGGGCGTAAATATGGGCGGCGTCAAGGAATAAGACGCTGCGACAAACACTTTTCTACAGGAGGAATTTTTATGAAAAAGCTTGAAAAAGTCATCGCTCTGCTTCTTGCGGCAGTAATGACATTCTCGCTCGCTGCATGTAATAAGAGCGGCGGAGGGGACACACCTACCGATGCGCCTACACAGGCTGCAACCACAGCTCCCACACAGGCTGCACAGCCCGGAGCCGATGAGGTTACACAGGCTCCCAGCGTAAACATCGAAGATACCGTTGAGGCTGAAGAGCTCAAGTTCGCAGAGGGTACGGTTCTTCGTATGGCAACCGGTTACAACAACACAAAGACCGGTATCACAATGGATTCCGAAACCGCAGGCGAGGGCATCACTCTTGCTGACGGCGTTACCTATCATGCAGGCGACCTCAAGCCTACCTGGGTTGAACTCCAGAAGCGTCTCGGCATGGTATTCGAGGACAAGTGGACAGGCGCAGGCTCCGCATCGAAGGAATTCGATTACTGGAAAGAGCAGCTTGACCAGGTTGACATGGTTGCGGGCGCAGCAGGAAACCTTTCCGAGTACGGCGCAGCAGGATACCTTGTAAACATTGCCGATTATCTCGATCTTATGCCTAACTTCAAGGCATATCTCGAGTCCAACTCGATCGTTCGTCTTTCCATCACAGGTTCGACCACCGGCGACAACAAAGGCGCTATCTACTTCTCACCTTACTTCGACGGTGTTGATGATATCGAGCGTATGC
>CAMZAI010000208.1 GCA_947304065.1 uncultured Clostridia bacterium
ATACATTCATCATTTCCAAACGGTACGAAAGGAACAAGTTCCTTAATCGTTTACTGTGGCTTAAATTCTACACTCTCGCGTCTTTTTTTTCAAGTGGGAAATGGTTGTTCACGAAAATTTTCGAAAAAGAAAAGCCCGAGTCAAAACTCGAGCTTCTGCTTCATTTCGTTATATTTATCGGCCGTCATCAGCGCCGTTTCCTCTGTATCCTTAAGCGTCACCGTATAAGTCCATCTTCCGTAGACTTCCAGTTTCTTGACGGCCTCCGTCCTGATGATGTAGGACTTGTGGCACCTCATGAACTTGTCCGGATCGAGCTTTTCCCAGATCGACGAGAGCGCCGTGGCCGTAAGGAATACCTCGTCCCTCGTGACGATCCTCGTGATCCCTTCGACCCTCTCCACCATAATTATGTCTTTGGTATCGATCAGGTTGATCTCTTCTTTGCCGCGGATTACGAGCTTATCGCAGCCCGTATCGGCCTTGCCGGAAGAGGCCTGCACAGCCCCCGCATCGTTCATGCTCTTTATCCTGTCGAGGGTCTTTCCGATCCTTTCCATGTCGAACGGCTTTACGAGATAATCAAAAGCATAGATCTCAAACGCATTTGCCATATACTCGCTGTGAGCCGTGGCGAACACGATCTTCACCTTCGGATCAACTTCGGTGATAGCCTTGGCGCACTCTAAACCGCTCTCGCCGCCGAGGTCAATATCCATAAAGACCACCTGCGGCCTGAGCCTTATGAATTCGCTGATGGCCGACGCGAAGTTGCCGCAGCCTGCGACCACCTCGCAGCCGTCATTGCGTTCTATCATTTTGGTGAGGATAGTGCGGATCTGCTCTTCATCCTCTACAACCATTACTTTTATCATATCCGTAAGCCCTTCGAATTACTTGTTGTCCTTCTTGCTCTCCGCGTATGTGATAACGCCGTTGCCGATATCGTTCTTCATCTTCGTGTCGGCCTGGACATTCTTGAGATTATAGTAATCAAGCACTCCGAGGCTGCCCGATCTCAACGCCTCTGCCATTGCTCTCGGGATGTCTGCCTCCGCCTTTACGACTTCCGCCTTCATTTCCTGCTCGAGAGCCACAGCCATAGCCCTTCTCTCTTCGGCCTTCGCCTGGGCGATCTTTGTGTTCGCCTCTGCCTGAAGGCTCTGCAGGTTCGCTCCGATATTTCTTCCGATATCGATGTCGGCGATATCGATCGACATGATCTCGTATGCGGTACCCGAATCGAGTCCTTTTTCAAGAACTACCTTCGAAATCTCGTCGGGGTTCTCGAGAACGCTGCTGTGGGTGTTCGCGGAACCTACGGTAGTTACGATGCCTTCGCCTACTCTTGCGAGAACGGTCGCTTCACCGGCACCGCCGATCAGACGGTCGATATTGGTCCTTACGGTAACGCGCGCCTTAACGAGCAGCTCGATGCCGTCCTTTGCAACCGCAGAGATCTGAGGCGTCTCGATAACCTTGGGTGTTACGCTCATCGTAACGGCCTCGAATACGTTGCGGCCCGCCAGATCGATAGCCGAAGCCTGCTCAAAGCTCAGGTTCATGCTTGCTCTTTCCGCAGCGATCAGCGCGTTTACCACGTTGTCGACATTACCTCCTGCGAGATAATGCGCTTCAAGCTGATTGCTCTTTACGCTGATGCCGGCCTTGGTCGCCTTGATCATGGGATAAATGATCTTCTGAGGCTTAACGCGGCGCAGCTTCATGCCGAGCAGCGAGAAGATATTGATCTTAACTCCGCTGGCTACCGCAGAGATCCACACGCCTACGGGTATTACCGCAAAGAAAACCACAAGTAGAACTATTACTATTCCGGCTATGATTATAGGTGTCTGCATTTATTTGTCCTCCTCGACTATTATCCTGTTGTTCTTTACCGCCGTGATCACCAGGGGCGCGTTCTTCTTAATGTAGTAATTCGAAGACATTATATCAAACTTGACCCCGTCAAATTCGCCTTTCCCCGAAGGCTTCAGATCGGATACCGCGATACCCTTTTTCCCGATCAGGTATTCCATGTCTTTCTCGTCAATGAACAGGTTCTTTCCCTGCAGGTCCGTTTCGAGCCTGATAGGCGACTTGACTTTTTTCGATCCGAATACCAGGATGCTTATGACCAGCATCACCGCTATCACGACTATCGCTATCACTCCGACCAGAATTCTCTCCGATGCTGTGGCACCGGTCAGGAAAATGCCCGCGATCGTAAATATGATGCCTGCGATCCCCGGGACCCCGAAGCCCGGCACGATGAATTCCACGCCGATCAGCACGATACCTATTATCAGGACCACCAGTCCCAATATCTGTATTGATGCCATGCTCACTCTTCCTTTCCAAGACTCACCGTAAATACGGTCTCGTCTTTATTTGATCTCAGTTCGATAATTCCGTTTGATCTACCCAGAATGTCGGAAACAATCGCAAGACCCATTCCGTGACCTTCCTCTTTTTTCGTGGTAAATCCTCTTTTGAAGATATTCTCTCTCATCTCTTCGGGTATCTCGGGTCCGTTGTTCTCAACGCTGAAAATGTAGCTGTCCGGCGTCTCGGTAATGTTTATTCCGATCTTCTTTTCCTCTCTGTCGCAGTCCTCAAGAGCCTTCGCCGCATTGTCGATCAGATTCGACAATACCTTGCACAGCTCCCAGTCCTCGATCCCGAGGTTCTTCAGGTCGGACTTTACCTCGATCACGAACTCGATCCCTTTTGCCTCCGATTCGGCAGATTTGGCCGCCAGAAGCGCGTTGATCGCGGGCTTCGACGTCCTGACCGCCTTACCGGTCTTTAAGAGCTCCTTATAGACCTTCCTGAGGTATTCGTTCATCTCGTCGTATTCCTCAAGCTCCATAAGGCCGTACACGATCTGCAGGTGGTTCAGGTAATCGTGTCTGTCCATCCTGAGTTTGTCGTTCAGCCCGCATAGGTTGTCGATGCTTTCGCGAAGAGCATCGTTCGCCTTCATGAGCTTCAGATAATTCCTCGACAGGATGATGATGCAGACCGTCAGGATCACCACAAGCACGATACAAAAGATAAGATATAATGCGCTGTCTCCCACATTCGCCTCCGTGTTTTATCTTCACACACATAATAGCATGCCCGTTTTTGAAAACAATCCATATCCGCCGAATTATACAAAATCGCGATTGAAATGTCAGTAAAAGCGTTCCTTTGCTATTATTCTATCATAAAAGCCGCCTTTTCCGACAGGAAAAACATTTTCAAGAATCGAGTAGGCTGACTCCTACTCGATTCGACGGGTCATCTCGCGTACGAAGTCCGCTCAATGACCGTTCACTCAGCCCTCGTCCAGCAAGCGAGCTTGCTGCCGAGGGCATTCGCTTATCGCACAAAAAAGACTCCCGGGAAAGATTCCCGGGAGTCTGAAATTCAAGCTGCGTTATTGGCCCATCCGAACCAACTGTACGGCCAACTTCGCGGATTATTAAGGCATATAGATCTCACGAAGCACGGATAATTCACCTGTCGCATAGCCTTCGCTGTCACGCTCCGGCTCGATCTGATAGCCTACTCCTTTATGGATGCTGAGCCCACGACGCTCCTGTTCGTCCTCGTCCTCCATGAGTCTTAAGTATTCAACACCGGGAATCGAGAAGTCATATCCGTAGGTTTCTATGTCATAATACGAAGGATACGCCAGTGTATCCTGTGTAACCACAAAATTAACACCGCTCAGGATCACGTAATCGACGGGAACATAGCAATCATCCCACGCCCAGTCACTGTATGCGCCAAAAGTATCGCCTCCGTCAAAGGTAACCAGACCGAACTCGGCATACTCGGGATTATCAGCAAGGTCATCATCCGACAGCTCGGACTCCGGGAAGAAATCACGGGCGTTTTCGGGCATTACAACAACTCTGCATCCATCGGCATAACTGTCATGCTCGACAGTATAGCTGTAATCCCCGTCCATGGCGGTCGTATTCATGCTCGATCTGCTCGACGATCGTGTCGGTAAACAGGATAGAAGCCTGAATCTTACCTTTTCCTCCGCATGTCGGACAAACCTCCTCTAC
>CAMZAI010000209.1 GCA_947304065.1 uncultured Clostridia bacterium
CATTGCCGCTGCAAGCATTTCCCCTGTTTTACGCATTTATAAAACTCCTTTTGTTGATTGCACTTATCAAATCGATAATAAATATCTTGATAAGTAAATCTTATACCCTCACCCCCATATATGCAATTAACAGATTCTATCATTTCAGTATCATTTCTGTTACGGTTTTGTTACCTTTTGTAACTTTTGGCGGAAGCAAAAAAAATTGGACATTCCGGGGAAAATGTCGGATAATGATAGCTGTGCGAAAAGCAACAAGGAGAAGGAGGAACAGATATGAAAAGAAGTGAAGTACCGGTTAATCTGACCTGGGACCTGAGCCTGATCTACAAGACACCCGAAGATGCCTGGGCTGCGGCAGATGAGCTCACGGCTCTCAGCGATAAGATCGAGTCAGAATATAAGGGAAAATTAAAGGATGCGAAGTCTATCGTAGACTGTCTGCATCTTTGCGAAAAGATGGATGAGATCTCGGGCCGCGTAGGCAATTATTTCGGCCTTGACATGGAGACCGACTACTCCGATTCGGAGAAGGTAGCCAATTCCGGCAAGGCAGACAGCATCGCGACCGAGGCGTATACTAAGACCAGTTTTGTCGATTCCGAGATCATCGAGGCGGACAGCGCTGTGCTCGAAGAGGCGATGCGCATCGGCGGCACGGTATCGCAGAAGCTGCGCAAGATCATCAGGGCAAAGGCCCATTATCTGAGTCCCGAGACCGAAAAGGCTCTGACGGCTCTCAGCGAGTTCATGGGCACGCCTTACGACGTCTACAATCAGGCAAAGCTTGCCGACATGAGCTTCGACGACTTTACCGTAAACGGTAAAACCTATCCCCTCGGCTACGCCCTTTTCGAGGACGAGTACGAGTATGAGGCGGACACGGATGTGAGACGTGCGGCTTTCAGGAATTTCTCGGACAAGATCAAGCAGTACGAGAATGTTACCGCGACCGCTTACAACGCGCTTGTCCGCAAGGAAAAGACGATGGCGAACCTGCGCGGTCACAAAGACGTTTTCGATTACCTGCTCTTTGACGAAGAGGTTGATCGCGAGCTCTACGACAGACAGATCGACGTGATCATGGAGAAGCTCGCTCCCCACATGCGCAAATACGCGAAGCTCCTGCAAAAGGTACATAAGCTGGACAAGATGACCTATGCGGACCTGAAGCTGTCGGTAGACCCGGGCTTCGATCCGAGAGTAAGCATCGAAGAAGCGGAGAAGTACCTGGTTGACGGCCTCGCGATCATGGGCGAAGAGTATGTGGAGATGATCAAAAAGGCGTTCAGGGAGAGATGGATCGATTTCGCGAACAATGACGGAAAGTGCACGGGCGGCTTCTGCTCGAGCCCTTACGGCGTACCCGCGTCATTTATCCTGCTTTCATGGCAGAACCGCATGGCGGATGTATTTACGCTGGCTCACGAGCTCGGACATGCGGGACATTTCAAGGAGTGCAACGCGGCACAGGGCTGCTTCGATACCGAAGTTGCGACCTATTTTGTGGAGTCGCCGAGCACGATCAACGAGCTCCTGCTCACGGGATATCTCGAGAAGACCAATCCCGATCCCCGCTTCAAGCGCTGGGTTCTGAGCTGCACCGTTGGCAAGACTTATTACCACAATTTCGTTACGCATCTGCTCGAAGCCGCTTATCAGCGTGAGGTCTACAAGCTCGTGGATGAGGGTGAGAGCGTGCAGGCTGAGACGCTTTCGGAGATTTTTAAAGACGTACTGAAGAAGTTCTGGGGCGACGCCGTGGAGCTCACCGATGGCGCCGAGCTTACCTGGATGCGCCAGCCTCATTACTACATGGGCCTGTATTCGTACACCTACTCGGCCGGTCTTACGATCTCGACCGCGATGAGCAAGAGGATCCTGACCGAGGGCGCTCCCGCCGTCGAGGACTGGAAGAAGGCGCTCCGCGCAGGAAGCACGGTCAATCCGATGGAATTCGCGAAGATGGCCGGCGTGGACATTTCCACCGACAAGCCTCTGCTTGAAACGATCGAATACATCGGCTCGCTGATCGATGAGATGTGCGAGCTCACGGAAGAGCTGGGATTCTAAAATACATGAAGACATGGGGACGGTTCTTCTGTCTGCGCCCGCGTAATGGTTACCTGGGTGCAGACAGAAGAACCGTCCCCATGTCTTGCTTATCTTAAAGTTTAAACGCTGTCCCTATAAACAGCGCCACATCTCTGCCGGTATCGTCCGTCACATCCACGCGGATGACGGTCGTGGTCCTGCCGCTCTTTACCACGCCGGCCTTTGCGATCAGTTTAGTGCCCTTGGGCGCGGACAGATAATTGATGCTGACCTGCGAAGCCACCGAGGGTTTGTGGATATTGTTCGCGATCGCGGCCAACGCGAGGTCCGCCAGTGTGAAAATGGCGCCGCCCATGACTCCGCCGTTCGCGTTCTGCAGCGCTTCCGTGATCTCGACACTGCATACCGCGCTGTCTTCTGTCAGTTCATCGAGCCGCATACCCGCTCTCGACGCGAACAGGTCGTTCTTAAAATATTCTCTTGCTTCTTCGGTTGTGGCAAATGTACTCATTTTCTCTCCTCCGGGAATGTCCGTCTTTGGGCTGATCACCCGGCATTATCCCTTATATTTAAACTGGTTGTCTTCCTCATCGTAATAATACCCTGCTGCCTCCAGGCGGCCGAACAGTTCCTCTTTGTCGATGTCCAGGTCCGCGCACAGATCATCAACATCCGAATAAAAATCTCTCAGCTTCAAGTTGATAAAACTCAGTAAAATAGCGGGTTCCTCAGGTATCATGCAAACCCCTCCGTTTTTTATTTTGCACCTGGGTGCGAATTAAGACCCCTTATTCTGCCGTCGGTGCTCTTGCTCATTTACGGAATATGATATAGCCTTTTTTATGGCGTTTCAAGCGTTTTTTTTATGAAAATCGCCGCGCTGCGCGCACATTTTGCGCACTTGCGAATATCCTGCGTTTACGTTATATTGTAAGAAAACGCCCTTCCGCGCGTTTCGATGTATAGGATAAGGAGCTTAAAATGAATACTGAATTATTGATCGAAATACTGTTGTTTGCGGTCGGTTTTGTCTGCCTGGTCAAGGGCGGCGACTGGTTCGTTGACGGTTCGACCGGCATCGCGCACCGTTTTCACATGCCTGAGATCCTGATCGGCGCGACCGTCGTATCGATCGGCACCACGATCCCCGAGGTCATGGTTTCCGCCACAGGCGCCATCACGGGCGGCGACGGCGGATCGGCCATCGCTTACGGCAACGCGATCGGCTCGATCATCTGCAACACCTCGCTGATCGCGGCCATCACGATGACCTTCAGGCCCGCTCCGGTTGAGAAAAAGAGCCTTCGCACGCCGATCGTATTTTTCTTCATCGCCGCAGCATTCTACTGCACCGTAGCTTACGTTTTCGGATATTTCAGCAGACTGACCGGTGCGATCCTGCTGGCGACATTTATAGCTTACATCATTCTTTCGGTCAAGCAGGCAAAGGAGGCATCGGTTAAGACCTCTGCCAATGCAGGCCACTTCGAAGATCCCGCGAAAACTGCCGGTGATACCGTGATCAAAGCAGATCCTTCGGGCGCAGCAGTTGCCGAAGCAGCAGGCGCTCCGATCAAGGATATCCTGCTGATCGTACTCGGCGCCGCAGTCATCGCAGTCGGTGCGAAGCTCCTCGTTGACAACGGAACCAAGATCGCCGAAGCCATCGGAGTACCCCATACGGTTATCGCCCTCACCTTCGTGGCCCTCGGCACCTCACTGCCCGAGCTGGTTACCGCAGTCACTGCGCTGATCAAGGGCCACAGCGACCTGTCGCTGGGCAATGTCATCGGCGCGAACCTCTTCAATCTGGTCCTCGTATCGGGCGTAGCCACCACGATCTCGCCCTTTGCGGTTCCCTGCGAAAAGATGTTCATGGGCTACAACTCCTCGCTCATCATCGATATCCCGCTCATGCTCATCGTCATGTGCATCATGTGCATCCCCGC
>CAMZAI010000210.1 GCA_947304065.1 uncultured Clostridia bacterium
TAAGGCAGGGAAAGAAGAACCGACTTCTCAGCGCCGTAAGATGTAAGCGAGAATGCCGAGATTCTTGAGATGTCTGCCGAACCTGCTCCTGCGAGCATAGCGTCGAGAACATCGTTTTCCGAACCGAGAACACCGCTGTACTGAACGTCGATGATGATCTTGCCCTTGGAGAGCTCTTCAACCTTTGCCTTAAAATCTGCCGCTACCTGGCCAACGATGGTATCCTGGGGATTAACCTCGGCATAAACCAGAGTAAGGGGACCCTCATCCTTCTTCGAGCACGCTGCAAGACATGAGAGTGCAAGAACCGCAACCAGTACGATTGCCACAAAACGTTTTTTCATAATGTACCTCCTCCAAATGATCAATGATATCCGCGAATTGTTTCGCGATTCGGCCGCCCTCAGACAATTCTCCCTACATCGGGCAGCTTTTCTTTACATTTTCAATTATATTGGGGGTACCGGATTATAAAAATCGTAAATATTTCCGATTCGTGGGAGAATTTTAAGATTGTTCAGAAAAAAGAAAAAGGCAGCCTTATCGGTTGCCTTCCGGATATTCAATATGTACGAGCGTCAGACCCTGCGGCGGCAATGTGGGCCCTGCCTGTCCCCTGTCGCGCGATTCAATGATCTCCGCCATGCGCGCGGGCTCGATCGCGTGGGTACCCGCCTGCAGCAAGGTGCCCGCAATGATGCGGACCATGTTGTAGAGGAATCCGTTGCCCTTTAAACGGATTATGATGCAGTTCTCATCGTAGCCTGCGCCCCTGATGACCTCGGCGGAGTAAATGGTCCTGACCGTGGTGGTCACCTGCGCGCCCGCCGAGCAGAAGGTCACGAAATTGTGCTCGCCCTCCAGATAATGTGCAGCTTCGCGCATCGCGTCCACATCGATGTCATGATGATAAAAATAGGTGTACCGCCTGTTCAGCGGATTCGGATGTTCGTCGTTGAAAATGCGGTATTCGTAGGTCTTTACGCAGTTAACGCGCCTCGGATGGAAATTCGGCTTTACCTCGCAGCTCGAGCGTACCACAACGCTGTTGGGAAGCCTTCTGTTCAGCGCAAAGCTGAATTTCTTCGCAGGGATCGGGGATTCGGTGTCGAACACCGCGACATTGTCCAGGGCGTGCACGCCCGAGTCGGTGCGGCTTGCTCCTATGACCTCGATCTGCTCGCCGGTCAGGTCGCGGAGCGCCTTATTCAGGACTTCTTCGACCGCAAGCCCGTTGGGCTGCTTCTGCCATCCGACGTAATCCGTGCCGTCGTAGGCTATCCTCAGCATTATTCTGCGCATTCGTCCTCCTGTTTCCTTTCCATACACACCGTCGTCGTATTAGCCTTTTTAGGGTACAATTATGATCACCGCCAGATACCCTGCCATCACGGCGAAAGCCGCGAGATCGCGCAATGAGTATTTGAGCGGATGCAGCTTCGTTCTGCCCTCGCCGCCGTGGTAACAGCGAGCCTCCATCGCCTGTGCCAGATCTCCCGCACGTCTGAACGCCGATACGAAGAGCGGCACAAGGATCGGCAGCATTGCCTTTGCTCTTTTGAATATGTTGCCCGTCTCAAAATCCGCGCCGCGCGCGAGCTGGGCCTTCATGATCTTGTCCGTTTCCTCGAGGAGGATCGGGATGAATCTGAGTGCGATCGACATCATCATCGCGATATCATGCACGGGGAATCTGAATATTTTGAGGGGCGCAAATATCCTCTCAAGCGCCGCAGTGAGCGCGGTCGGCGTGGTCGTGTAGGTCATGAGCGACGAACCCGTGACCAGCAGCACCAGTCTCAGTCCCATGAAGCCCGCATTCCTGAGTCCTTCTTTGGTAATGCTGATCTTCCACCAGCTCCAGAGCTCTTCGCCTTTGGTGGTGAGCAGATTGACAATGACCATGAATATCAGCAGGAAAAGCATCGGCTTCATGCCCTTGAAAATGAACTTCGCGGGCACCTTCGATATCGCGACCGTCGCCGCAAGGAACAGCACGACGGGGATGAATCCCCAGAAGGTCTTGAAAAGGAACAGCGTCACAATATACAGGATCGTTCCCGCGAACTTGACTCTGGGGTCAAGCTTATGTATGAACGAATCCTCCGGGTAGTACTGTCCCAGTGTAATGTCTCTTAACATGTCTTTCTCTTTCTCGTATGTGGTCTGAAAGCTGAACCCGGACATCGTCCGCCGCTGCGTATCAGCGCGTCAGCTTCTTCAGTTCTTCCTCAGCCTGTTCCATCGTAAAAATGTCTGTCCTGACGTTCACGCCCTCGGCCTTAAGTCTCATGACGAGTCTCGTTACATCGGGCACGTCAAGTCCCATTTCCTCAAGCTCCTCACCGTGTGTAAATACCTCATGCGGAGTGCCGTCCATCGCGATATATCCGTCATTCATAACAATGATGCGGTCCACGTACTCAGCGACGTCTTCCATGCTGTGCGAAACGAGCACAACGGAAATATTGCGCTCGCGCCTGATCCCCGCGATCATGTCCAGGATCTCGCGCCTTCCGCCCGGATCAAGTCCCGCTGCGGGCTCGTCAAGGATCAGCACCTTCGGCTTCATCGCGAGCACTCCCGCGATAGCCACCCTGCGCTTCTGTCCGCCCGAAAGATCGAAAGGCGACGCATCGAGCAGATCTTCATCTATTCCTACGGCTTTTAAGGCCTCGTAGGTCCTCATTTCGGCCTCCAGCTGAGGCAGTCCCATATTGTTGGGTCCGAAGAGCACATCCTTGGTCACGCTGGTCTCAAAGAGCTGGTATTCGGGATACTGGAATACGAGACCGACCTCGGTGCGCAGCTTCTTCAGATCAAAGCCGTCCGCGCAAATGTCCTGCCCGTCGTAATACACGGTGCCTGCCATAGGCTTGATCAGACCGTTCATATGCTGCACGAGAGTCGATTTGCCCGATCCCGTGTGCCCGATGAGGCCTATGAACTCGCCCTCGCCGATCTCAAGGCATATATTGCGCAGCGCAGCCTTTTCAAAGGTCGTGCCCGGATTGAATATATGGCTTACATGTTCAAGTTTAATTCCCATAGTCGCGATATTCCTTATTTGCCGTACTTTTCACGGAAAGCCTCCGTGAATTCCTCATCGTCCAAAACGACCTTCCCGAGTCCCATCCTGAATCCGAGCTCGGTTACCGCAGGCAGCTCAAGCTTATATTTACGCAGCTCGTCAGCCTTCGCGAACACCTGCCTCGGCGTTCCGTCCATGACCGGACGGCCCTTGTCCATGACTATCACGCGGTCGGCGCCCGCCGCCTCGTTCATATAGTGAGTGATCAGTATGATCGTGATGCCTTCCGTCCTGTTGAGCTCATGCGCGGTCGCGATAACCTCTTTGCGGCCTGCGGGGTCCAGCATCGCCGTGGGCTCGTCAAAAACGATGCACTTCGGCTTCATGGCCAGTATGCCCGCAATGGCTACACGCTGCTTCTGTCCGCCTGACAGGCGGTTAGGTGAATTGAAACGTTCCTTTTCCAACCCTACCCTCTTAAGTGAATCCGTAACGCGCTTCTCCATCTCTTCTGTCGGAATACCCATGTTCTCAGGGCCGAACGCTACTTCTTCTTCAACGGTCTGGCCAATGATCTGATTGTCGGGATTCTGGAAGACCATGCCGCAGCTCTGGCGCACCTGAAGGTACAGGCTGTCATCCGAGGTATCGCAGCCGTTTACATAGACCTTGCCCTCCTCAGGTACGAGCAGCGCGTTCAGATGCCTCGCAAAGGTCGATTTGCCCGAGCCGTTCGATCCCAGGATCGCCACAAACTCGCCCTTTCTGATGTGAATGCTCACATCGTCGAGTGCCCTCGTGATCCCCTCGACATTGCCTTCCTCATCGCG
>CAMZAI010000211.1 GCA_947304065.1 uncultured Clostridia bacterium
TTTTTGATCAGTCCGAAACAATAATACCTATACCCGAAACCGACTCTCCCGCATTGATCATGCCGTTAAAGGATTCGTTGGTAACAGTGATCGTCTTTCCGGATACCTCGGCCTTCGCGCACCAGATATTCGATATGGAAAGATTCGCAGAAGCATCGATAGTTATCTTCCATGAATCGACAGCCGATTTGCTTGTATTTTTTACGGTAATGTCATATTGGCAGAAAGTCTTGCCTTCCGATTCCCAGCTGTTGGAAACAGAGCATTCCCATGAGATGTCGCCTGTTTTGCCGGTTGCGGGGAGGATTCCCTGAACGCCGGTTTTCTGCGTATCTCCGCTGCCTTTATCATCGTTACCGGTATTGCCGGTCCCGCCGTTATCCGTTTTCCCGTTATCTTTGCCGGCGTCATCGGTTTTGGTATCGTTGATACTGCCGATCGCCCCCGGTACTTTCGAAAGCACATCGAGCAGCCAGGTTCCTTCCTCGCTCATATCTTCGGCTTTAAAGCCTGATGTTTTCCTGCATGAGCTCTTGATCAGCGCGGATGTCTCATTTTTGTTCGAGAGATTCCAGCAGACATAGCTGATACCGCAGCTGTCCATCAGATCGACCCATTTCTGCGCCGAATCCCTGTCAATGCCGCCGTTTCCCGAAGCATCGCAGATACCGTATTCTGTTACGAATATAGGTAAACCGTTATCGTAAGCACTTTTAAGCTTCCTGCGCAGATCGTCCTTATGCGTGGCCGCGTAAAAATGCAGCGCATACATGATATTCTTCTCGCCCTTTATCGGATCGGCAGCGGCCTTGTCGACGTACTGGGACCAGTTAGGCGTGCCGACGATGATCACCGCGTCCTTATCGTTTGCGCGGATCACGGGAATTACTTTCTCCGCATATTTTTTGATGTCCTGCCAGCTCGTGCTGCCGTTGGGCTCGTTGCAGATCTCGTAGATTACATTGTTGTTCGAAGCATAGAGCTTTGACATTTCGTCAAAGAAGGCCTTCGCATCGTCACTGTATTTATTCGGATCCCTGTCGTTCAGTACGTGCCAGTCGATGATGACGTACATATCAGCCTTCGTTGCGTACTCAACGCCGCTCTTTACGAGCTTTTTAAGCTTCTCCTTATCTCCTCCCGAGCAATATCCCGCGTATTCGTCCGTGTACATGGCAAGACGCACGATATTCACGTTCCAGTTCTGACGCATCTCTGTAAATAGATCCTGATTTACATAATCGGGGAACCATGCAATTCCGTGTGTGCTGATTCCGCGCAGCTGCACGGGATTGCCGCTCTCGTCGGAAAGTTGTGTACCGATCACCTGCAGCGCGCCATTCTTAGACGGGCAGGCAAGACCTGAGGCTTCATTACCGCCCTTAGGTACAGGCGTGGGCGTTGGCGTGGACGTCGGCGTGGGAACTGCCGTGGGCGCCTTTGTAGGCTCTGCGGTGGGTTGAATATCGGATGTTCCGGTAGGTACGGCGGTAGGCTGCGTTTCTGATACAGGTTCTGTAGTCGGTATAAATGTAGGTTCAGCGTCCGGCGTTACGTTAAGCGGCGAAGTCGGTTCACTATCAGTAACTCCCGAAGGCGCTGCTGTAGGTTCTGCCACCACATCCGAAGGAGCCTTCACATCACTCCCCGGTTCCACAGAAGGCTCATTTACCGACTTTGTGGGCTCAACCCCAATGTTGCCCTGTGTCGGCTCATTTACAGGCGTTTCAGGGCGTCTGGCACAGCTGCAGCCGCATACGAATACCAAAACCGCCAGTATGATCGCAGTCAGCGCTGTTTTTTTATTTCTCATATGCATTTATCATTCTCCGTTTCGTTCACGCGGAATTATATTGCGTGACGGGTTTCTGATTAATCGTAATACGCAATGCCTTCGAACAGATCCTCAAAGTCCTCCGCTCCTACGGGCTTGTATCTTTCGAATGACCAGTCGCCGTAGTCTGCAGTTTCAACAGTGATCGAAAGTCTGTACAGTACCTGATCATCTGACGCACTCAACAGATCGATATAATCCGTCAGATTCGTCTGCAGGAGCTTGAACTTTTCACCGGCCTTGGCTGTGTAGTCACCCAGCTCAACGCCTGTATTTCTGTCAATCTTTTTCAGCACAATCTCAGTCTTTGCGGTCAGTTCAGACCATGAATACAGGAAATCGTATACATCGTCCTTCACCTGCATCATACCGTCTTCGATTATCGTGAAACGGTTCTTTACAAAGCTCGTTCCGATAATGTCGACTCTGGCCTCGAGCACGATGTTCTTCGGATCGTATGAGCAATTCCTGTAGATATCCCATATTTCACCCGTTTCAATCACATCGGCGTAAGGATTCTCCCATGTTTCGGGCTTAAAGCCCTCAGCCGTGGTATAGATACGGTAAACCTTCGTTATCGTATCTTCGCTGTCAAAGGTGTATCTCACATACAGATAGTTCTGCCCGTCGGCATGAACGAACATCGCATCGGCGCCGTAGCAGCTGTAGCCCGGGAACAGCACGATCTCGGAATATCCGTTGATATAGACCGCAATGCTGTCAAAATCGCCGAAGCCCTGCTCTTCTTCCTCTTCGTCATAATTGCACCAGATCTGGAATTCGTCCACGACTCCGTCATTGCCGAGGTCATCCCTGAACATCATATAACCGCCCATATCAATGCTGTAATTCTCGGCGGCGTTCATATAGCGCTCTTCAAACAGGTTCTCATTGCCCTTGAAAGGAATCGAAACAACCATAAATGCGGGATGTGTCTCGATCTCATAAGGATTGTAGATAACTCCCAGATAATTGTAGCCTATCTCAAAATTAAGTGTATTCGTATCAAAGCGCTCGATTATATAGTTCTTAAGATTGTCCGGATCGGCAAGGGACACGGCCTGATTTGCCGTAGCCTCATAAAGACGATCGATAAACGCATCCCGATCCTTTACGATCTCAGCAAGACCGATCTTCTCACCGGTTGCGGGATCGAAGCAGGTTCCCGAACAGCCGACTGTCCAGTCGGAGGTAAAATACTCATATCTGTCACGCAGGCAGACGATCGAAGAATCCGCTCTGATCGCCGTCATCTCACGCTTGATCGAATACTCTCCGTAGAGCTCCATCTCTTCCTTCGTATGAGTCAGGAGACTTACATAATCGTCCTTGTCAGCCTCTCTTGCATCGGCGATTGCTTTAAAAGCAGCGGCAAGACCGGGATAACGAGCCTCATCCTCTTCTGTCATATAAGGATACTGGTATATATAGTCGCCGTAGCTCTCCATCTCTGTTTCATCCCAGGCAAATTCGGTCTCAGTGCCGATGTACACCTCGATGTTTACAGGCGTTCCGTCAACAGGAATAACTGTCGGTACCGGCTCTGCCGTAGGTTCGGGCGTGGGCTCTTCAGTCGGTACGGCAGTAGGCTCAGTTGTAGGCGTCGGAGCAGCCGTAGGCTCTTTTGTCGGCTCCGCAGCCTGTGTGGGTGCAGCTGTAGGCTCCGGTTCCCTGCTGTCTTTATTTGAACAGCCGAAAGCAGTAAACATCATGATAACGGTAAGCGCCAAAGCCATAATTCTTCTTTTCATCTTCCACACTCCTCTTTTTTATTTGCCACGGGGACGGTTATTCGGGCAATACCGTTTAATTGCCGAAATAACCGTCCCCATGACTTTTAACAGGCATCAAGCCTAAAAAATACTATTTGTCCAGATATGACTGGTCCTTCTCTATATCCTTACCAAACCACTTGTGGTTCCAGATACTGAAATCATCGGGTGTAAAGAACCTAAAGAATATGGCAAGACCGACTGCCATTATCGCACCCAG
>CAMZAI010000212.1 GCA_947304065.1 uncultured Clostridia bacterium
AAGCCGTATCCCCCGAACAAACTTATTTATTACTAAGATAATCCCGGTAAGCCCTGATCGTCTCTTTCATGACGGAAGGACCGGGTGCGCCGATCGTATTGCGTTTGTTAACACATGTGGAAATGGCGATGGCGTCGTAAACATCATTCTCGAAGACAGGCGAGATGGCCTTAAACTCTTCGAGCGACATATCATCGAGAGCGATATTCTTATCGATGCAGTAGAGCACGAGCTGCCCGACGATGCTGTGTGCGTCGCGGAACGGAACTCCTTTGCCTACGAGATAGTCGGCTGCGTCGGTGGCGTTCGTAAAGCCGCCTGCGGCGCTGCGTTCCATATTTTCTTTATTGAAGCGGAGAGACTTGAGCATTCCGTCAAAGAGTTGTACGCAGGCCAGAACTGTGTCGGCCGCGTCGAAGAACATCTCCTTGTCCTCCTGCATATCCTTGTTGTATGCCAGCGGAAGTCCCTTGAGAGTCGTGAGCAGGGAAGTGAGCGCGCCGTATACGCGGCCGGTCTTGCCTCTGACGAGCTCGGCAATATCGGGATTCTTTTTCTGCGGCATGATGCTGCTGCCTGTGGAAAATGCATCGTCTATCTCAATAAAACGGTATTCGTTGGTATTCCAAATGATGATCTCCTCGGAAAAACGGGAGAGATGCATCTGAATGAGCGAAAGAGCCGAAAGAAGCTCAACGAGGTAATCCCTGTCAGAAACCGAATCCATGCTGTTGAGCGTGGGGCCGTCAAAGCCCAGCAGCTCGGCAGTGAGATTACGGTCGAGCGGATAGGTGGTACCTGCGAGTGCGCCTGAGCCCAGAGGGCAGAGATTCATGCGGCTGCGGATGTCGGCAAGTCTCGAACGGTCACGCCTGAACATCTCGAAATAAGCTCCGAAATGATGAGCGAGCGTTACGGGCTGAGCCTTCTGAAGATGTGTGAAGCCGGGCATGAAGGTCTCGGTATTCTCTGCCATGATATCGCAGATCGTGGTCAGAAGTGCTTTAAGCGCCGGATCGAGAGTATCGATGTAATCGCGGGTGTAAAGCTTCATGTCGAGAGCGACCTGATCGTTCCTCGAACGGCCTGTATGGAGCTTCTTGCCCGCAGCGCCGATGCGCGAGGTAAGCTCAGCCTCGACAAAGCTGTGGATATCCTCTGCAGAGAGGTCGATCTCAAGACGTCCGGCATGAATATCGTCAAGTATGGAATTAAGGCCCTTTTTGATCTGTTCGGCTTCATCGGCGGAGATTATACCGCAGCGTCCGAGCATCTCGGCATGAGCAAGGCTTCCGCGGATGTCCTGCTCAAAGAACCTTTTGTCAAAACCTATCGAAGCATTAAACTGGTAAACGAGTTCATTGGTCTCGCCTTTAAAACGGCCGCCCCATAATTTCATGATTTCGAATCTCCTTCAGAGTTAGTGTTCCTCACTATAATATCTTCATTTGAAAAATAGTGCAAGTTTATTTGGGAAATTCAGTTGAAAACGCCCATGGCAGACTGTATAATCTAATAAGAAAAATGTGGGTACAGCGTCCATAGTATGGGATGCGGTATCCGGACGGAAGCGGGGTTTGGGCTGTCATGTTTAATAAAAAGAATGACACAGAAGTTATTATCAACAATAAAAGATATACGCTTTCGGGCTTCGAGAGCGAGGAATATCTTCAGAAGATTGCGACCTTCATTAATGGAAAGATTAACGATCTTAAACAGCAGGATGCTTATAAGACGATGGATTCCGAGATGAAGGCTGTTCTGTTGGAGATCAATCTCGCAGACGAATATTTCAAGCTTAAGCGTCAGTACGACGAGAGCGAGGACGACAGCGATTCGAAGAGCAACGAGATCTATTCCTTAAAGCATGAGATCATGTCCCTGCAGACAAAGCTTGAGAAGGCAAACAAAGAGATCGAGCGCTTAAGAGACCAGAACGTCGACGAACAGAAGAAGAACGTGAAGCTTGAGACGGAGCTGGCGTCGGAGCGCAAAAAGGGAAAGAACTGAATATGAGCAGATTTGAATTGCTGGCACCCGCCGGTTCGATCGAGTCCTTAAAGGCTGCGGTGAACGCGGGAGCGGACGCGGTATATATCGGAGGATCTGCTTTCGGTGCGCGTGCCTATGCGGAGAATCCCGAAGAGGACGCACTGATCGAGGGCATCAGATATTGCCACGTTAGAAACAGACGTGTCTATCTGACCGTGAATACGTTGTTTAAAGAAGATGAGCTTGAGAACAGGCTCTTTTCTTTTCTGCGGCCTTATTACGAAGCAGGCCTCGACGCTGTGATCGTACAGGACGCGGGCGCTATAGATTTTATTGCGACACATTTCCCCGGACTTCCGATACATCTGAGCACCCAGGCTGCGATCACGATGGCGGAAGGGACTAAATTACTTGCGGAAAAGTATCCCTGCATTACACGAGTAGTTCCCGCGCGAGAGCTCTCTTTGGAGGAGATCGGGCGCTTCAGGAAGGACAGTTCGCTGGAACTCGAGATATTTATACACGGCGCGCTGTGCTATTGCTACTCCGGACAGTGCCTGATGAGTTCGATGATCGGCGGCAGAAGCGGCAATCGTGGCCGCTGCGCACAGCCCTGCAGGAAGCTCTATGACGGCAAATATCTGCTTTCTCCCAAGGACCAGTGCCTGCTGCCCGTGCTGCATGAGCTGCTCGATACAGGAATAGATTCTCTGAAGATCGAGGGAAGGATGAAGAGCCCCGAGTATACTGCGGGCGTGGTATCTGTATATCGAAAGTATATAGATAAATACGAGGAACTTGGTTCCGCTGCATACGCCGAGTGGCTGAAGAACAATCCGGATGAGATGAAAGCCGACATGACCGCACTGCAGGATCTTTATAACCGCGGCGGCTTTAATACAGGCTATCTTAAGCAGCATAACGGCCCCGATATGATGACCTTTGACCGTCCGAATCATTCAGGCGTGGAGGTAGGCACTGTAACAGCAGTGAACGGTCGTGAAGCGATCATCCGTTTTACCGAACCTGTAAATGCGCAGGATGTGCTGGAGATTAGGGCGGAGAGCAATAAAATTAGCGGAAGTGCTTCGGCAGGTGAGGAAAAGGCTGCAAGGGCAGTCTTCGAATATACTTTGAAAGACTGTTTTGCTGCGGGCGCTATGACTTCCTGTATCACCATGAAGGACAGGAGAGCGGCTGTCGGAATGAAGGTCTACCGTATCCGCAATAACAGTCTATTGGATTGTATTCGTGAGAAATATATCGAGAAAGAGTATAAAGTCCCCGTTGATATAAAATTCTACGGACATGAGGGCGAAGCGTCGGAGCTGATATTTACTGTCCCGGGATTTGACGGCCCTGATGCAGTAAGCATGCAGCATACGGATGCAGACAGTAATTTATCGGTGAAATTTTCTGTTAACGGCGCTGTTGTCGATGCGGCGAAGAACGCTCCTTCAGACGATGCGGCTGTCAGAAAACAGCTCTGCAAGCTTGGAGAGACTCCTTTTACAGCAGGTGATGTGCAGATCGATATAGGCTCCAATGTATTCATTCCTTCGGGCGAGCTGAACCGCTTAAGACGCGAAGCGGCGGAAGGCCTGGAGCGGGCTGTAATTGCTCAGTCGGAGAGAACATCGCCCGAAACCGTCGAGGATAAGGTTACTGCAGGCGGCAGGGCAGAGAAGACATCTGTTGTATATTCCGTCTGGAATGAAGAGGCTTTTGCCGCAGTACTTGAGGCTGTATCTGCTGGCAGTACATCGGATAACAGCATTGAAAAAGAAAGCGTCGGATATGACGTATATTATAATATTGC
>CAMZAI010000213.1 GCA_947304065.1 uncultured Clostridia bacterium
ATTTCCCTTCCCCCATAAGTGTTATTGACTTGCTATCTTCAAATATTTATTATATATTATAGGGGATTGCGTATAGCCGCGTGCTTTGGCGCTTTAACGCACGGGAGGCGGCGCATATGAAAGAGGATACTTTGAATTATGAAAAAGACTATTCATGATTGGAATAAATTCATCAGACAGTTCTTCCTGATGCTGCTGGACGTGCTGTCGATAGGCGCGGCGCTGCTGATATCGCTGCTGCTGAGATTTAACCTGACATTTGCGTCGGTGGAGGAGCAGTACATTGACAATGCGCTGCATATGCTGCCGATACTTGTACTGTTTACCGTTGCTCTGTTCTTCATTCTGAGGCTGTACAACTCGCTCTGGAAGTTTGTCAGCACGAATGAGCTGGAATACATCGTGATCGGGTGCTTTTTCTCGGCCACGCTCTGCTTCGCCTGTTTCTACATTACACCGTGGAAGCTTCCGCGCAGCTGCTCGATCATTTATTTCCTGGTGCTGATGTGCCTGGTGAGCGCGACGCGCTTCGGCTACAGGGCGCTCAGGCATTTCCGCCGCAGGTACATGACGCGCAAGAGCAGCAGCAATGTCATGGTCATCGGAGCCGGCGACGCCGGGAATATGATCGTGCGCGAGATCCTGGCGAGCGAGCATGTGAACAAGACCATTACCTGTGTGATCGACGATGATCCCGCGAAGATAGGCAATTACATCCATGGCGTGAGGATCGTGGGCGACACTCTGACGATCCCGCATTTTGTCGAGAAATTCGCGGTGAATGAGATCATCATCGCGATCCCTTCGGCGACGAAGGCTGACATCAAGCGCGTGATCGATATCTGCAAGGGCATGGGATGCGCGCTGAAAGTGCTTCCCGGCATTTCCGAGCTCGTGAGCGGCAGCGACGGCGCGCTCGAGAAGCTGCGTGACGTTAATGTGGAGGACCTGCTCGGACGCGAGCCCGTGAAGGTCGATCTGAATTCGATCATGGGCTATGTGACCGGCAAAGTCGTGCTCGTTACGGGCGGCGGCGGTTCGATCGGAAGCGAGCTGTGCAGGCAGCTGGCGGACCACGGCGTCGGACAGCTCATTATCGTCGATATTTACGAGAACAATGCATACGACATCCAGCAGGAGCTGAAGATCTCGCATCCCGAGCTGGATCTGGTCGTGCTGATCGCTTCCGTGCGCAATACATTGCGCATGCGCAAGATTTTTGAGAAATACAGGCCGCAGATCGTGTACCACGCGGCTGCGCACAAGCACGTTCCGCTGATGGAGGATTCGCCCGACGAGGCGATCAAGAACAATGTCTTCGGTACCCTGAAGACCGTCATGGCGGCGGACGCGTGCGGGACCGAGCGTTTCGTGCTCATTTCCACGGACAAAGCGGTCAATCCCACGAATATCATGGGTGCGTCGAAGCGTATCTGCGAGATGATCGTCCAGACTTACAACAAGCGCTCGAATACCGAGTTCGTGGCCGTACGTTTCGGTAATGTGCTCGGCAGCAACGGCAGCGTTATCCCGCTGTTCAAGCGTCAGATTGCGGAGGGCGGGCCGGTGACGGTTACGCATCCCGATATTATCAGATACTTCATGACCATCCCCGAGGCGGTGTCGCTCGTGCTGCAGGCCGGCGCATACGCGAAGGGCGGAGAGATCTTCGTGCTCGACATGGGCGAGCCGGTGAAGATCCTGGACCTGGCCGAGAATATGATCAGGCTGTCGGGCTTTGTGCCTTACCGCGATATTGACATCACATTCACGGGCCTGAGACCGGGCGAGAAGCTCTACGAGGAGATGCTCATGAAGGAAGAGGGCATGCAGGATACGGAGAACCGCCTGATCCATATAGGGAAGCCTATCGAGATGGACGACGAGAAATTCCTCTCGCAGCTGGACCTGCTGTATAAGGACGTTTTGCAGGAGCCCACGGACATCCGTGAGAAGGTTTCCGAGATCGTGCCCACATATCATTACAACAAAGGAATTAACTGATCATGGCCGAAGAACTGGCTAAAACCCTCGCGGACGCGATGTCGGCGCTCCCGAAGGAACTTATCATATTTGTGGTGTCGATGCTGCCGCTGATCGAACTTCGCGGCGGACTGATCCTGGCACCGATACTCGACATTCCGATGCTTAAGGCGATCCCGATCTGCCTGGCCGGCAATATTTTGCCGATACCTTTCATCCTGTGGTTCATCACGCCGATCTTCGCGTGGCTGAAGAAGACGAAGCTCTTCAAACCGCTCGTGGAGAAGCTCGAGACGAAGTCCATGGGCAAATCGGACCGCATCCAGAAGTACGAATTCTGGGGACTTGTACTGTTCGTCGGCATCCCGCTGCCCGGAACCGGGGCGTGGACCGGCGCATTGATAGCTTCATTGCTGAACATTAAGCTGAAAAAGGCATTTCCCGCGATCCTGCTGGGACTGCTTCTAGCCACTGCCATTATGTGCACCATCACATATTTTATTCCCTGGGCCGTTAAAAACTGGTTCTAGGGGAGCGATTCAGGGGGAATATATGCAAAGAGACAGCGACAGACAGGCCGATTCCGGCATCACGAGGGAAGAACTCAAAGACATGCTCCAGAAGTACAATATCGGCAAGAAGCCTCTTTCGAAGCTTCTCGGCTGGGGCGAGACGACGATCCTGCTGTATCTGCGCGAGGACGAAGAGGAGCTTCCGGACAATGAATACACGAGGCGTCTCAAGAACCTCTACACGCACACGACGGGCTTTCTGTCCCTGCTGAACAGCGGCCAGAACCGCATCAGCTCCGTCGCGAAACGCAGGAGTATCGAGGCCATCCGCAATCTGTTCCCGAAGTCGCCCATATTCGATGCGGCCGAGTACGTGATCAGCGTCCACGGCAAGCTCGCTTCCGAGTACGGTGCCGAATCGATGTCGCTGATGCGCCTGCAGACGATCCTTTTCTGGTCGCAGGTGGCGTCGCTATGTCTCTATAACGAGCCTATTTTTGAAGACGATTACGCACCGGGACGCACCGGAATGCCCTACAAGGCAGTTGCGGAGCGCATGCACGCCAACGGATGCATAGTGCCCGACGGCCTCTACGATAATGTAGTCGTGGGCCCGTACGCTTCGTCGCTGACCGAAGAGCAGAAGACGATTCTCTCATATATCACGGGCATGTTCGAGTGGTACGGAAGCCCCGTATTCACGCAGCTGCTCGAGGCCGAGCTCTTCCGCCTCTGCGGCCCGAAGACCGCACGCAAGCGCCGCCTGGCGTCGAAGGAAGTCCTGAAGAAGTGCTACGGCGAGGTGTTCAAGCAGGCAAAGGTGAAGAAGCTGAAGGACATCGAAGGCTACATGATGAAGAGAGTGGCGTATATCAGGAATCATAAAGAGAATTGAATAAGGGATGTTAGGGCCCGCCCGGTTGGGGCGGGCTTTATTTTATTTCTTTGGAGGAGAGGGGCTTGAGGTAATTCTTTCGAAAATCTCTTATATTGCCGAAGAACATCAGCTCTGACTTTGAGATCATATTGTTGGAATACTTTAAACGAACAAGCTCCAATGAGCATAGAAGATCCGCAACTTGGAAGAGCTTATAATCTTTAGGCATAACCTTACGGAAAATGGGATTGGGAAGCAATGAATTAAAGACCGATGAAAGGATCCTGCTGACTTCTATCTGGCCGTTATCATAGTATATCTTTACTTCGTCGAATGATGAAAAAAGGCTGTAATTCTCTTTTACAAATTCAGCTATTTGTTTTGAAAGGATGCCAA
>CAMZAI010000214.1 GCA_947304065.1 uncultured Clostridia bacterium
CTGCCGAGGGCATTCGCTTATCGCACAAAAAAGAGGGACGGAATATCCGTCCCCCTGAAATTTCACTCTCAGATCTTGGGCAATGTAGCGATAGACTTCTGCAGATCTTCGTCCGTAGGAATGTAATCGCTCATCTCGCGATCGTTGTACTTCTGGTATGCTACCATATCGAAATAACCTGTTCCGGTCAGACCGAATACGATGTTCTTCTCTTCTCCGGTCTCCTTGCACTTTAACGCCTCATCGATGGCAACCTTGATAGCGTGGCTCGACTCGGGTGCGGGAAGGATACCCTCAACCCTTGCGAATGTCTCGGCAGCTTCGAATACCGATGTCTGCTCTACGCTTCTTGCCTTGATCAGTCCCTGATCGTAAAGTTCGGATACGATCGAGCTCATTCCGTGGTAGCGAAGTCCGCCGGCATGGTTTGCCGAAGGAATGAATCCGCTGCCGAGCGTGTACATCTTAGCGAGCGGACAAACCTTTCCGGTATCGCAGAAATCGTAAGCATAAACGCCGCGTGTAAGGCTCGGGCACGACGCCGGCTCTACAGCGATGATCTCGTAATTGTTCTCGCCTCTTAAGATCTCGCCTGCGAAAGGTGCGATCAGACCGCCGAGGTTCGATCCGCCGCCTGCGCAGCCGATGATCATGTCAGCCTTGATGCCGTACTTGTCGAGCGCGGCCTTCGTCTCAAGACCGATAACCGACTGATGGAGAAGTACCTGCGAGAGCACCGATCCGAGCACGTAACGGTAGCCTTCCTGATGAAGGGCTGCCTCAACCGCCTCAGAGATAGCGCATCCCAAGCTTCCCGTAGTTCCGGGGAATTCTTCGTTGATCTTGCGTCCAATCTCGGTCTCCATCGAAGGAGAAGGAGTAACCTTCGCGCCGTAGGTACGCATTACCTCGCGTCTGAAAGGCTTCTGCTCATAGGAAACCTTAACCATATATACCTGGCAATCCAGATCAAAATATGAACATGCCATTGAAAGAGCTGTGCCCCACTGGCCTGCACCGGTCTCGGTGGTAACGCCCTTCAGGCCCTGCTTCTTTGCGTAGTAGGCCTGGGCGATAGCTGAATTCAGCTTATGGCTGCCCGATGTGTTATTGCCTTCGAACTTATAGTAGATATGCGCCGGAGTCTGAAGCTTCTCTTCAAGGCAGTACGCACGTACAAGCGGTGAAGGACGGTACATTCTGTAGAAGCTTCTGATCTCTTCGGGAATGTCGATGAATCTCGAAGTATCGTCAAGTTCCTGCGCCACCAGCTCGTCACAGAATACAGGCGCAAGCTCTGCTGCCGTGACCGGCTGTCCCGTTCCGGGATTAAGGAGCGGTGCGGGCTTCTTCTTCATATCGCCCCTTACGTTGTACCACTGCTTTGGCATCTCAGATTCTTCAAGGTAAATTTTGTAGGGTATCTTGCTCATTTGGTAAACCTCCAATTTTTCTTATCCCCACCATATTATCATTTTCATGTATAATTATCCACTAAAATTTTATTTTTTTGCGTAAAAAAGAAGTTATCAGGAATAGAGCCTTATCTCAAAATCGCTTCCCTTTCCCGGCTCGCTCGACGCGGTTATCGAGCCTCCCATATTACATATGATCTGCTTTGCCATCGCAAGTCCTATGCCCACACTGTTCACCGAAGAATTGCCGGCCTTATAGAATCTCTCGAAAATATGAGGCAGATCCTTCTTGTCGATCCCCTTGCCGTTGTCGACGATATTTATCTGGGTGCAAAGGTTTGTTTGAACAGCGTTCACGCTGACTTTTCCGCCTGCCGGCGTATGTTCGATAGCATTTTTAACAATGTTCGAAACTGCTTCGCGCAGCCATCCGGGATCTCCCGTGACCTCTATTCCTTCCGGAATGTTCAGCTGCAGATCGACCTCCGCGGCCTCCGCCATGATGCCGGCGGACTCATTGATCTGATCTGCCATATCCTTTAAGCTGATCTTCTCCGACTTCATCTCGAGCGTTCCCGCTTCGAGCTGTGCAAGTGTGAGCAGGCTCCTGATAAGCCATGTCATCCTGCCGGTCTGATTATCAATATTCGCTGCATATTCAAGTCTGACATCTTCGGACAGATCCGGCTGCATCAGCAGTTCCGTCATGATCTGTATAGCCGTGAGAGGGGTCTTGAACTGATGCGAAATGTCCGCCATCATGTCAGACATGTATTTCTTCTGCTTTAGCTCCGTCGAGTATTCCTCGCGGAGCAGAGTAACAACCTTATATATCTCGCTCTGAAGGATGCCGAACTGTCCCTCCGAAACTTCCTCGAGCTTCGGAAGTTCTCCGTAATCGAGAACCTTCGTAATATACCCCGTAAGCTCGGTAACGCGCTTTCTTACGCGCCTCTCCCTTATCAGGAATGCAGTGAGCAGCCCGACCAGGCATACCGCCAATATCACGCAAACAATCTTCATAAGATCAATCCATCCTGTATCCGATGCCCCTAACGGTATTTATAACGGGCTCGTCGCCCTCTTCCTCGAGCTTCTTCCTGAGCCTCCTGACATATACCGTAAGCGTGTTGTCGTTGACAAATTCACCCGACTCGTCCCACATATCGTTCAGCAGCTGTCTGCGTGTGAGGAGTCTGCCGCGGTTCCGCACAAAGGTGAGCAAAAGCCTGTATTCCGCGGAAGTCAGGAATATCTCTTCGCCGTTCCTCATCACTCTTCCGCTCATCAGGTTCAGCTCATTGTGCCCGACCTGCACTTTTTCCGCGTCAGGGCCTACGGAAGCCGTCCCTGTACCGGTAACGGCCCTGCCCGCTGTCTCAGCCGCTTTTTCCGGCACTTCCGCGCCGCTTCTTCTAAGCACTGCCTTTATCCTCGCCATCAGCTCCCTGATCCTGAAGGGCTTCGCGATATAATCGTCGGCGCCCTGCTCGAGGGCGAGCACCGTATGTACCTCGTCGTCGCAGGCGGTAAGGAACAGGATCGGTACTTTGCTCTTTTCCCTTATTGCCCTGCAGATCGTGTATCCGTCGCCGTCGGGCAGCATGACGTCAATGAGGCACACGTCAAAGTGTGCCTCTGAATTAACCTTTTCCAGCGCCTCAGTCATGCTCATCGAGGCCTCAACCTCGAAGCCCTCCTGAGTCAGCGCTATCTTCAGTCCCTCTATGATTATAGGATCATCCTCAACCAGAAATACTCTCATCCCTGATCCTTTCCATTATGCTGATCTTATCTTTTCTGTAGCATATCAGCGTCATAACCGTAAGCAATACGATCTCAAGCACGCATACCGCTATTATTATGACATAAGGGAAGCTGAATGTCATCCTTCCGATCATATTTTGCGCCGCCCTGTGAATAAATATTACGAACACCCCTGTGATAAGAACCGACCATATGAGCGAACGCAGGTACAGCTTCGCATTTTCCAGATGCAGCATTTTCCTCATCTGCGGATCGGTCATTCCGACAGACTTGAGCACTGCCAGCTCTCCTCTGCGCTCCAGGCTTCTTCCCATTACCGAATTGTAAAGGTTCAGCGTGCAGATCGCCAGGATCAAAGCAACAAAGCATACCGCAACGATCCGTATGATCGAACCGATAACTTCCTTCAGACTTCCGAGGCCGAACAGAAGCGAGGCGCGGCAGTAAACGGGATCGTCCTCCGTTCCGTTATTTGCAAGGAGCGACATTGTATTGCACTCGTC
>CAMZAI010000215.1 GCA_947304065.1 uncultured Clostridia bacterium
GGCCTACCTTCTCGGGAGTGGGATGCCAGAGCATCGTTCCGTCGGGAGATACCATGTATGCGTAAGATCCGGGAACACCGCTGATGGTGATGCCGCCGAGCAGTGAATCATAATCGATCTTAACAAAGTTCGCGTAGTCTGCGGTAACAAGTACGATGTAGCCCTGTGCGGTAAACGCATATCCTGCGAGCTTGTACGAACCGTTGAAATCATAAAGAACGGCTCCGTTCTCAACCTTTTTGCCTGCTGCCAGATCCGCTACTATACCCTTGACAGCCGCATTCTCAACGGGCTGACCGATCTTCGATGCGGTCGGATGCCACATCATCGTACCGGTAGGGCTTACCATGTACGCGTAGGAGCCATCAACGTCCTTGATCTTGATGTTGCTGAGAATAGTTCCTATTCTGCCCTGATCAAGGGGAAGTCCGAGTGCCGAAACCAGATCCATGCCGACTACAACTTCCTCAGCGAGGTTCTGTGCGCAGTTTTTATATACTTCCTCACTCGACGCGATCGCGGAATTGACACCGACTACCGCTTCCTGAGCGAGGTTCTGTGCGTAATTCAGATATACTTCTTCACCGAAATCCGTCAGCGAATTGATCGCGACCGCCGCTTCCTCGGCAAGGTTCAGTGCGTAATTTCCATAGGTTCCTTCACTGGAATCCGTTGCAAAGTCAATTCCGACCGCCGCCTCCTCGGCAAGGTTCTGAGCATACGTGCTGTACGTCGACTCCATCGTCTTCGTGGTCTGGGAGATGGACACGAGAACTATGATGGCAACAGGGAGCAGTATCGCCGCGATGATCAGTATCGCGATCTTTGTACTCATCTTGTTAAAGAAGCTGACCTTTAAAGAGTCAACTTTTGCTTTGAAAGAATTGGTTTCTTTCATGTTACACCCCTTTCAGCTTATATAAGCTCATGGATTTTCATCTTTTGGCTAGCAGGGAATTGCTAACGCTATAACTATACTACCTTTTTCGTCTTTTGTGAAGTGTTTTCTTCTGATTATTGCAAAAATTGTGCATATATTTACCCATTTGAGTGACACTTTTACCATTCAGGTAAAAATTTTTACCCTTTCTTGACCTTCCCCCTTCAGTTTATGTAGAATATAAGGGTCGGGAGGTTTTTGCCCCCGCCTGAAAAGGAAAAAAAAAGGAAAGAAAGAACGGAGAACAAAGGATGTACAAGACAGACATTGAGATCGCGCAGGAATGCACGATGCGCCCCATCACGGAGATAGCGGCAGCCGCAGGAGTCGGCGACGAGTACCTTGAGCAGTACGGCCGCTACAAGGCAAAAGTTGATTACAAACTGTTAAAAGACCGCGCTGACAGGCCCGACGGAAAACTGATCCTTGTCACCGCGATCAACCCCACCCCCGCAGGTGAAGGAAAGACCACTACTACCGTAGGTCTTGCCGACGGCCTCAGAAAGATAGGAAAGAATGTCATCGTTGCTCTGCGTGAGCCCTCTCTCGGTCCGGTATTCGGAGTAAAGGGCGGCGCTGCAGGCGGCGGATACGCCCAGGTTGTCCCGATGGAGGACATCAACCTTCATTTCACCGGTGACTTCCATGCGATCGGAGCCGCGAACAATCTGCTCGCCGCGATGCTCGACAACCACATCCAGCAGGGCAACCAGCTCGGCATCGATGTAAAGAAGATCACTTGGAAGCGCTGCGTGGACATGAACGACAGACAGCTCCGCAATATCGTCGACGGACTCGGCGGCCGCATGCAGGGCGTCCCGCGTGAGGACGGATTCGACATCACCGTTGCCAGCGAGGTCATGGCTGTTCTTTGCCTCTCCTCTTCCATTACGGACATGAAGGAACGTCTCGGACGCATGATCGTCGGCTACACCTACGACGACCGTCCCGTTACCGCGCACGACCTGAAGGCCGAAGGCGCTATGGCTGCACTCTTAAAGGATGCATTAAAGCCCAATCTCGTTCAGACTCTCGAAGGAACCCCTTCATTCATACATGGCGGTCCTTTCGCCAATATCGCTCACGGCTGCAATTCGATCATTGCCACAAGGATGGCGATGAAGCTTGGAGATTACGCTGTTACCGAGGCAGGCTTCGGCGCGGATCTCGGTGCCGAGAAATTCCTCGACATCAAGTGCCGTCTTGCAGGTCTTAAGCCCTCGGCAGTCGTTATCGTAGCTACCGTCCGCGCATTGAAGAACCACGGCGGAGTACCGAAGGCAGAGCTTAACGAAGAGAATCTGTCCGCTCTCGAGGCAGGTCTTCCTAACCTCCTCCGTCATGTTGACAATATTAAAAATGTATACAAGCTTCCCTGCGTTGTCGCTGTCAACGCATTCCCGACAGATACCGCGGCAGAGCTGGCGCTCGTTGAGAAAAAGTGCCGTGAGCTCGGAGTAAACGTTGCCCTCAGCGAAGTCTGGGCAAAGGGCGGCGAAGGCGGTATCGCTCTCGCGAACGAGGTCGTACGCCTCTGCGAAGAGCCCAATGACTTCAGCTTCAGCTACGATCTCGACATGAGCATAGCGGAGAAGCTCGAAGCCATTTCGAAGCGTGTTTATCACGCGGACGGCGTGATCATCGAACCCGCTGCGAAGAAGCAGCTCGAGACGCTCACAAAGCTCGGATTCGACAAGGTTCCCGTATGCATGGCAAAGACACAGTACAGCTTTTCGGACGATCCTGCGAAGCTCGGTGCACCCGACAATTTCATGATCACTGTCCGCAATCTTAAGATCAGCGCGGGCGCAGGCTTCATCGTTGCCCTTACAGGCGATATCATGACCATGCCCGGACTCCCGAAGGTACCCGCAGCCGAGAAGATCGACGTTGATGAAAACGGCGTGATCACCGGTCTGTTCTGATAATCCTTATATTTGGAGGAATTTTTATGCTTACAGAAAAAACTTGCCGTGAGTTTACCGCTGAGCTCGCGTCCAACAAGCCCGTTCCGGGCGGCGGAGGCGGCGCGGCCCTGGCCGGTTCTCTCGCTGTCTCGCTCTGCGCGATGGCCGGTAATTTTACGGTCGGAAAGAAGAAATACGCCGATGTCGAAGAAGAGGCAAAAGAGCTCCTCACCGAGTGCGAAGAGCTCAGGATCAGGCTCTTAAACCTCGTCGAAGCCGACGCCGAAGCCTTTGAGCCGCTCTCAAAGGCCTACAGCATCCCGAAGGACGATCCCGCACGCGCCGACAAGCTTGAAGAAGCCACGATGAACGCCATCATGGCTCCGCTCGATATCATGGACGCGTGCGCCGACGTGATCGAGCTTCTCGACCGCATGCTCGGAATCTGCAACCGCATGATGATCTCCGACGTTGCCTGCGGCGCGATCCTTGCGGGCGCGGCGATGAAGGCCGCTTCGATAAATGTATTCGTAAATACCGCAACTTTGAGAGACAGGGTCAAAGCTTCGGAGTACGAGATGACGGCCGACCGCCTGCTCGAGGACTATCTCCCGATGGCAGAGGTCATTGCCGAAGAAGTCACCGCCGATCTTCGCGATAAAGGCGACGAGTACTGATCCGGCCACATTTTTTAAGACAAAAATAAAAAAAATAAAGTATTTACAACCGCATTATTTCGGATATAATAATCTCCGTCAAAGGACAGAGATCGCAGATCTT
>CAMZAI010000216.1 GCA_947304065.1 uncultured Clostridia bacterium
AGTCATGCTTCGAAAACACCTCAGCATGACCGTAAACAGCGCATAGCGCTGCCTCAACATCAAAAAAAGCGCGTTGACTCTTTCGCGCTTTTTTTATCGATGTTTCGGTGAAGGTTCGTAAAACGAACCTTCATTTACTCGGGTCCCAAATATGAGTATGGCAACTTTTTCTCAAACGGCCATATCACGATCTTTTCGAGTACTACGTTCGGATCGAACGGATAAACCCTGAGGATGTTGCTTCCGCGCTTGAAGTTCGCCGCGGTAAGAACCCTGTGAACTCCGGTCATCACGCCTTTGTTCCATGCTTCGCACTGCCATTCGGTGCGGTAATCCTCTCCGACCGAATCTATGACATTCATGTCCTGGCCGTTGATCGAATATCTGATACGCATCCTTCCGCCCTTTACCACAGGGTTTCTGGCCATGAACACAAATTCCATCGCGTACATTCCCGCGGAGAAAATATCAAGATCGTAGCGTACATAAGGTATACCGAATACATCCTCGAATGTCTTTGTCATCGGGAACGCCTTGATCGCGGCGCCCAGACGTCCGAGATGCGGTACAACATGCCATCCTTCGCCGTTGATCATGTGATTGTCCGAGACATTCTCGGCCTTGACCACGATCACTTCATCGGCGTCTGCTATCGAGGTATCCCTCGCGCCGTTGTATTTGGCGGCCGCAGCGTGTATCTCGTTGCGTCCGACCGTATGCACCACGGGATAGCTCCATCCCTCGTCGTTCCAGGTCACAAAGCCTGTATGTGCCGAATCGAGCATATGATTCCACTTGCCCTCGAGCATCGTGTGGAAGCCTTTTATGTACTCGCGGTCCGATTCTATCCTGTTCTTTACAAGCTCGGCGTATTCGTTCGCCCTGGAGTCTCCGCGCTCGCAGTAATACTGGTTAAGTCCGGCCTCGATGTGCATCATCATCAGATTCATCGACGCCATGCCCGCATAATAGAATATGCTGTCAAACGCCTCTGTCATGCGCTGGTCAAACGTACGGCGCAGATCCCTTCCGAGCACCGTCAGCTCCTCAAGCTCGGCATGCACGCGCGCCGCCTCGTCAAACGCCTTGGGGCTGAAAATTCCGGGGTTCATGGCCTCGGGACGCCTGATGCTGTTCCACTTTGTGTAGCCGTCTATGAAGGTTATCAGACCGCATTCCTGACGCATGGTGATCTTGCCGCCCGACATCTGCCTGATAAATGAATTAACGTATTCCTCTACCGCGTCTTCCCTGCTCCAGCGGTCATAATCGTATGCAAGAGACATAAAATATCCGAGCGGATATTCGTTGCCCTTAAGATCGCCGACATTTACGATCCAGACGTCCTTTACGCCGTGCTCGTAGGCCTGCATCATCTGATCGCGCGTCTTCGTAAGCCTCGTGCTGTTTACCCACTCATAGCTCACCGGAGCGCCGTGATAATCGAAATGATAATACATTCCGTAGCCGCCGGTATGCTTCGCGCGGTCCACCTCGTCGGGCAGTCCTCTCGTATTGCCGAAATTGTCGTCGCTCAGCAGGAAGATAACGTCCTCGAGCTCGTCCCAGTCGCGCAGTCCCGGAACTCCGGGCGCGCCGTAGTAATAATCCTCGACCTCTTTATAGATCGCGAGCATTCTGGGCACACGCGACATGTCGCATTCCATGTTCTCGCGGATCAGCTTATGCTGAGTCAGGATCACGTCCTTCAGAACATTGATGTTATCGGCCAGTCCGGCGTTTTCACCCAGCAGCTTCGAATCCTGCTCACCGCGCATTCCGATCGTGATAATGCTCTCAAAATCGCGGTTTCTCCATATTCCCTCACGCCAAAAAGCGGTGATGGCGTCCCTGTTGGAAATGAAGCTCCAGGTATTGTCATTACCGTACTTTCGATATATGTGCTGCCATTCCTCTCCGGCCCTGAACAGAGGCTCATGATGGGATGTGCCCATGACCACGCCGTAGATGTCAGCCAGCTTTGCGCTCTCAATACCCGGTCCGTCCTCGCTGAAAGTCGAGCTCCACATCGCCGGCCACATATAATTGCCCTTTAGTCTCAGCAGGAGTATGAATACCTGCTCGTACATCCGGGCCGTGAAACCGCCGAATTTCTCCTCGCACCAGCGTCCGAAAGCCGGCCATTCATCATTGATAAAGAATCCTCTGTACCTGACCGAGGGCTCCTTCGAGACGAATCTGTCCGGTTCGGTACGCGAACCGATATTAAGCGCGATATAGTCACTTTTAATAGGCCGGATGTCTCCCCACCATATAAGAGGAGAAATCCCGGCCAGCTCGGACACGGCAAAGAGGCCGTAGATCAGACCTCTTTTGTCGCTTCCGTAAATGTTTAAGATTTTTCTTACACCCAAAAAAGTATAGTACAGATAATCGTCCTTGGAACAGTCGTTAAGACTGAGCTCGTAGACCTCCCATTTGCCTTCCGTGTCAGGGGAGGGCTTCGAATGTACCATAATGATGTTCTCGGTCAGGGTAGAGTCCGAAAACTCCTCTCCTCCCGTGACCAGAACTCTCGAACGAAGCCCGGTCAGAGCTTCGATATCGTCCGCAACTACCTCCGCGACTCTCCTTACACCCTCGGGACAGTCACGCTCTATAACGATATCCGCACTTATACCGTTCTCATACAGTTTAAATACACCCATTATTTACTGCTTTCGCCCTATCTCAAGCGCCTTTCGGTTTGTATCGAGCATGGCCGCCTTCTTGGGCGGAATGCATTTCTGAAGGCCGAGATCAAGATTCTCTTCGGAAACAAAGCCTGTCTCCTCAAAGAGCTTTCCGACAAGAATGATATTTGCGAGACCTTTAAGTCCGTTCTCATCGGCGAGCGCGGTTGCGGGCACCTTGTATACCTTGATGTCCTTACGCTCAACTTCAACGTCGATGGTCGAGCTGTCCATGATGATGATACCGCCCGGAACCACGTTGTTGACGAACTTTTCAAGCGAAGGCCTGTTCATCGCGATCAGGACGTCGGGGTTCGTAACCTGTGGCGAACCGATCGACTTGTCGCTGATAACTACGGAACAGTTGCATGTGCCGCCGCGCATCTCGGGACCGTATGAAGGAAGCCAGCTAAGCTCCTTTCCTTCAACCAGCGCCGAATACGCCATAACCTTACCTGCAAAGAGGATACCCTGGCCGCCGAAGCCTGCCAGCAAAACGTTCATCGTGCTCATTCCGTCTTACCTCCTTCAGCAGTAATATCCTTATATACGCCGAGCGGATAGTAAGGAAGCATATTGTCCTGCAGCCACTTGACAGCGTCCGCGGGAGCCAGTCCCCAGTTCGTGGGACATGTGGAAACGACCTCGACGATCGAGTAACCGAGTCCGTTGATCTGGTTCTCAAAAGCCTTCTTAATGGCCTTCTTGGCCTCGTTGACATGCTTTACATTGTCAACGGTTACACGCTGCGCAAGTGCCACGCCGTCGAGCGTCGAGAGCATCTCGCACATACGGATCGGATAACCGGCGGTCTTAACGTCACGTCCGTAAGGAGTTG
>CAMZAI010000217.1 GCA_947304065.1 uncultured Clostridia bacterium
TTCTGTCAAGGACTGGAACCTCAACGGAGAGGACGTAACTCTCGGAGTGAAGAGAAACTGATATTAACGGGGACAGGGGATGATTCTTCTGTCCCCACCTTTATTTCAGACCGAAAGCGCAGGCGGCGACGAGTAAAACTTCCGAGGACTCGTTCTCACTCCGATTCGGACGCAGCGGTACATAATCGACCACAATACGGTCGATAAGTACCGGCGTCCTCAACGGGTCCCGGAAGTTTTCTCTGCAGCGCCTGCGCGGGTTGGCAGCGGAAATGGGACAGAAGGATCATCCCCTCCGGCCGGGTAATCGGAATTCTCTTGCGTTCCGAGAGCAAAAAGAAAAACACGCCAGGGAGGGCGAGGGAAAAATAACTTGACTGGAAACGTTTCCAATAGTATACTTTAAGATGTTAAAGGAAAGAAGAAAAGCTCCGCAGCGGCTGTTTGGAGGCGTTTGCGGGCACAGAAAATAGGAGCATGAATATGACTATCGACAAGCAGGAACTTAAAACATCCATCGAAAACTATCTCATGAGGCTGTTCCGAAAGGAGCCCGCGGACGCTACGAAGCAGCAGATGTTCCAGAGTGTATGCTACGCGATGAAGGAGTATATCATCAGCGACTGGGTGGCTTCGCATAAGGCTGTCGGCCAGAAGGAAGCCAAGACCGTTTACTACATGTCCATGGAGTTCCTTATGGGACGTGCCCTGGGCAATATTCTCATTAACATGAAGGCTGACAAGGTAGTGGCCGAAGTGCTCGACGAGTACGGCCTTGACCTTGATACCATAGAGGACGAGGAGCCCGATGCAGCGCTCGGTAACGGCGGTCTCGGACGTCTGGCAGCATGCTTCCTCGATTCGCTCGCAACGCTCGGTTATTCGGCGGTCGGCTGCGGTATCCGCTACAAGTACGGTATGTTCAAGCAGCAGATCGATAACGGCTTCCAGATCGAAGTTCCCGATAACTGGCTCAAGAACGGCAATCCTTTCGAGATGAAGGACGCCGACAATGCGAAGCTGATCCGTTTCGGCGGCTATGTACGCATGACCAAGAACGCACAGGGACGCGAGTGCTTCGTACAGGAGGACTGCCAGACAGTTATGGCTGTTCCCTACGAGCTTCCTATCGTCGGCTACAACAATCATTTTGTTGATACGCTTCGCATCTGGGATGCAGAGGCTGTGAACGATTTCCAGCTTGACCAGTTCGATAAGGGCGATTATCACAAGGCTGTTGAGCAGGAGAACCTGGCGAAGACCATTTGTGAGGTCCTTTACCCGAACGACAATCATTACGCAGGTAAGGAGCTCCGCTTAAAGCAGCAGTATTTCTTCGTTTCCGCGAGCGTTCAGCTGGCTGTTTCGAAGTTTATGGACCGTTACCACGATCTGAAGCGCCTTCCCGAGAAGGTTGTTTTCCAGATGAACGATACACATCCGGCAGTTACGGTTGCCGAGCTGATGCGCGTGCTCATGGACGATTACTATCTGTCATGGGACGAGGCCTGGGACATTACGACCAAGACCTGCGCTTACACAAACCATACGATCATGGCGGAAGCACTCGAGAAGTGGCCTCTTGAGCTGTTCTCAAAGCTCCTTCCCCGTATTTACCAGATCGTTGAGGAGATCAACAGACGTTTCATCCGTGAGATCCAGATCACCTATCCCGGCGATTATCACATGATCGAGAAGATGGCGATCGTTTACGACGGACAGGTACGCATGGCGAACCTCGCGATCGTCGGCGGTTTCTCGGTAAACGGCGTTGCCCGCCTCCACACCGAGATCCTCAAGACACAGTCGCTGAAGGAGTTCGCGCAGTACTTCCCGAACAAGTTCAACAATAAGACGAACGGCATCACGCAGCGCCGCTTCCTGCTGCACGGCAATCCGCTCCTTGCGCAGTGGGTTACCGACAAGGTAGGCGACGGCTGGATCACCGATCTTTCGCAGATCAGAGGCATCGAGCAGTACGCTGGCGATGAGAATGCGCAGCGCGAGTTCATGCAGATCAAGTACAAGAATAAGCTCCGCCTTGCGAAGTACATCAAGGAGCACAACGGCGTAGACGTAGATCCCCGCTCGATATTCGACGTTCAGGTAAAGCGTCTGCATGAGTACAAGAGACAGCTCTTAAACATCATGCACGTTATGTACCTGTACAATGAGCTGAAGAAGAATCCCGACATGGATTTCTATCCTAGGACATTCATATTCGGCGCGAAGGCTTCCGCAGGCTACCGCCGCGCGAAGGCGATCATCAAGCTGATCAACAGCGTCGGCGATGTTGTAAATAACGATATCCGCATCGGCGGCAAGCTGAAGGTCATATTCATCGAGAACTACCGCGTATCGAACGCGGAGTGGATATTCGCCGCATCGGATGTTTCCGAGCAGATCTCGACCGCTTCGAAGGAAGCATCGGGTACCGGCAACATGAAGTTCATGCTGAACGGTGCGATCACCCTCGGCACGATGGACGGCGCAAATGTGGAGATCGTTGAGGAAGTAGGCCAGGAGAACGCAGTGATCTTCGGACTTTCCGCGAAGGAAGTCATCGACTTCGAGAACAACGGCGGCTACAATCCCAAGGATATCTACGATGCCGATGAGGACATCAGGCTGGTTATGGAGCAGATGATCAACGGCTACTATTCGCCTCAGAACACGGAGCTGTTCCGTGAGCTCTACAATTCGCTGCTCGAGGGCAACGGATACGAGCGTGCCGACCAGTACTTCATCCTGAAGGATTTCCGCTCTTATGCGGAGGCTCAGAAGAAGATCGAGCAGATGTACCGCGACGAGAGACGCTGGGCAAAGGCGGCGATCCTGAACGTGGCGCATGTGGGCAAGTTCTCGTCCGACCGCACCATTCAGGAGTATGTGGACGATATCTGGCACCTCAACAAGGTTACCGAGTAAAGTGAATGGGCTTTTGTATTTTAAAAGCCCACAGCGGACATGGTCAGCAAAAGTGAAAATGTTCAATTCACTTTTGCTATGTACGCAGCAGCGCGGAGCGCTGTTCACGGTCATGCCGAAGTGTTTTTGAGGCATGACGACCTTATAAATATGTTGTTCATAGGGGACGGTTCTTCCGTCCCCACTTTTTTTGCCAAGGCGCAGGCGGAAACTGGTTGTGATTGACAGAGTTTCCACGTTTGTGGTATAATGTTTGCAATGTTGGGCGGATTTGCGCCCGATGCGGCAATGCTTGCGAAGTTGATCTCTACGCTTTTTCCGGGAAAGGATGAAACGCCATGACTTATATCTGCAGAGACTGGGAATTTACGGAGAATTGTACCGAGGAGTTTTTGTGCGGCGGGGATACGGCAGGCATCGTAAAAGTCGATATCCCGCACACGGTTAAGGAGCTTCCGCTGCAGTATGCGGATGAGCAGGTCTACCAGATGGTCAGCGGATACCGTAAGCACATCACGGTCAAAAAAGAGCCCGGCATGCGCTATGTTCTGCGCTTTGAGGGTGCCGCGCATATTGCCGAGGTGTTCGCAAACGGCG
>CAMZAI010000218.1 GCA_947304065.1 uncultured Clostridia bacterium
AAAGGAGAGTAATTCAGCATGTCTAATTGTGCAATCGTAGGAATCAACTGGGGCGACGAAGGAAAGGGCCGTATGGTGGACCTTCTGACCGAAAGCTATGATGTCGTTGTAAGGTATCAGGGCGGCGGCAATGCGGGCCACACCGTTATCAACGAATTCGGCAAATTCGCGCTTCATCTTCTGCCTTCCGGCATTTTCAGACCCGGCGTCATGAATATTCTCGGCAACGGCGTTGCTCTCGACCTCGAGAACCTCTGGAACGAAATTCAGACGGTTGAGGCACAGGGCGTATCCGTAGGCCCCGACAAGCTCCGCATCAGCGACAGAGCTTCTCTCCTTCTCCCCTGGCATCGCGACCTCGACGGACTCGAGGAGGCACGCCTCGCGGACAAGAAATTCGGTTCGACAAAGCAGGGCATTGCCCCTTTCTATTCGGATAAATACCAGAAAAAGACCATTCTCGCCGGAGAGCTCTTCTATCCCGAGCACCTTAAAGCTCATCTCGAAGACCTGATCGAATGGAAGAACCTGACACTTACAAAGGTTTACGGCGCAAAGGCCGTTACGCTCGACGAGATGCTCGACTGGTTCAGGGAGTACGGCGAGAAGCTCAAGCCCTACATCTGCAACACCGGCGCTCTCATGCGCGACGCGCAGAAGAACGGCAAGAAGATCCTCTTCGAGGCACAGCTCGGTTCGCTGCGCGACCTCGATTACGGTATCCACCCCTACACGACTTCATCAAATACCACCGCGGCTTACGCTCCCATCGGTTCGGGCCTCCCGTCCGTTAAGATCGACACCGTGGTAGGCGTTGTAAAAGCATATTCGACCTGCGTCGGCGAAGGCCCCTTCACCTGCGAGTGGTTCGGCGAGGAAGCCGACAAGCTCCGTGAAGCAGGCGGCGAATACGGCGCAAAAACAGGACGTCCCCGCCGCGTAGGCCCGATCGATTTCGTTGCCACCAGATACGGCGTTGAGGTTCAGGGTGCTACAGACATTGCCCTCACTAAGATCGACGTTTTGAGCTACATGGAAAAGATCCCCGTTTGCACGCATTACATCGTAAACGGCGAGCAGACTGACGAGTTCCCGTTCCCTACCGCTCTTGCGGAGGCAAAGCCCGTTATAGAGTACGTGGACGGCTGGAACTGTGATATATCCGGCATCAGAAAGTGGGAGGATCTTCCCGTACAGGCGCGCAATTATGTGGAAATGATCGAAAAGGCTATCGGCTGCCGCATCACCTATGTTTCGGTCGGTGCCGAAAGAGACGCATACATCAAGCGCTGAAGCATCATAAACGCCGCACCCGCGGCTTGTGACCGATACAGAAAGGACTTTCTTCCGATGGACGACAAATACAATTCACCCTTAGCCTCGCGTTACGCTTCCGACTACATGCTGAAGCTCTTCTCATCGCAGACCAGGATCGAAACCTGGCGCAGGCTCTGGGTTGCGCTCGCACGCGCCGAGCATAAGCTCGGGCTCCCGATCACCGAAGAACAGGTTGCGGAGCTCGAAGCGCACATCACCGACATTGATTTTGAAACCGCCGCTGCCCGTGAAAAGGAAGTAAGGCATGACGTTATGGCTCATGTCTACACCTACGGCAAGGCAGCGCCCAAAGCAGCAGGCATCATCCACCTCGGAGCCACGAGCTGCTACGTTACCGACAACGCCGACATCGTGATCTACCGCGACGGACTTGTTTATCTGCGCGGCGAGCTCCTTAAAGTCATCCGCAATCTCAGCGATTTTGCGAAGGAATACAAGGATCTCCCGACTCTCGGCTATACCCATTACCAGCCCGCACAGCCCGTGACCATGGGCAAGCGCGCGACTCTCTGGCTTCAGGATTTCGCCTCCGATCTCGAGGAACTTGATTTCGTGATCGGCTCGATGAAAATGCTCGGATGCCGCGGAACCACAGGCACCGAGGCCAGCTTCATGGAACTCTTTGAGGGCGACACTTCAAAGATCGACGAAATGAACCGCATGATCTGCGGCGAGTTCGGTTTTGACCGCACCTTCAGCGTATGCGGCCAGACATATCCCCGTAAATTTGACAGCAGGATACTCAACGCGCTCTCTTCGATCGCGCAGAGCTGCTACCGTATGGCGAACGATATCCGCCTGCTCCAGCATGACAGACAGCTCGAAGAGCCCTTCGAGAAGAACCAGATCGGTTCCTCGGCAATGGCTTACAAGCGCAATCCCATGCGCAGCGAGCGCATCTGCTCTCTCGCGCGTTACCTGATGATCGACGCATTAAACGCTCCGATGACAGCTTCGGTACAGTGGATGGAGCGTACCCTCGACGATTCGGCGAACCGCCGCATTTCGATGCCCGAAGGCTTCCTCTGCGCCGACGCGATCCTGCGTCTCGCACAGAACGTTACATCGGGAATGGTCGTTAACAAAAAGATCGTTGAGCGCACTATCATGGAGTACCTGCCTTTCTCGGCTACCGAGAATATTCTCATGGAGGCAGTTAAGCGCGGCGGAGACCGTCAGCAGCTCCACGAGCTGATCAGACAGGATTCGATGACCGCGACCGCCCGCATGAAGGAAGGCGAAGCGTGCAATCTTCCCGAGCTTCTTGCTTCGCATCCCGAGTTCGGCATGACGCGCGAGGAGATCGAGGCGGTTCTCGAGCCTTCGCTTTACATAGGCCGCTGCCCCGAGCAGGTTGAGAATTATCTGAACGAGATCGAGCCTCTCCTTAAGAATGTCAGGGAAGGCAGTCCCGACATCAATCTGTAAACAAGTATTGATCGAACCGGTATGAAACACGCCGGTTCGTGCTGTATAAAACGTTATGTGCCCTTCGGCACAGAATGGAGGTATATGGATAAGGAATTAGTCATCGTAATTGACTTCGGCGGCCAGTACAACCAGCTGATCGCACGCCGTGTCCGCGAGTGCAATGTTTACTGCGAGATCTATTCTTACAAGACCGATCTGGCAAAGATCAAGGCCATGAACCCGAAGGGCATCATCCTCACCGGAGGCCCCTCAAGCTGCTACGAAGAAGGCGCAGCCACCTGCTCGCCCGAACTGTTCGAGCTGGGCATTCCCGTGCTCGGTCTCTGTTACGGCGCGCAGCTGATGAGTCATGTACTCGGCGGCAAGGTTGAGCGTGCCTCGGCCCGTGAATACGGAAAGACCGATGTGGATGTCGACTGCAGCTCCGAGCTGTTTAAGAACGTTACTCCCCACACTGTCTGCTGGATGAGCCATTTTGACTATATCTCGAAGCTCGCTCCGGGCTTCCGCGGCGTCGCAAAGACAGACAACTGTCCCTTCGCTGCCGCAGAGAATGTCGATAAAAAGCTTTACCTGATCCAGTTCCATCCCGAGGTCCTTCACACAGTCGAAGGCTCGAAGATGCTCTATAATTTCGTCCGCAATATCTGCGGATGTTCGGGCGACTGGAGAATGGATTCCTTCGTTGAAAGCACTGTCCGCGAGATCCGCG
>CAMZAI010000219.1 GCA_947304065.1 uncultured Clostridia bacterium
ACCATCATCGCGAAGCCCACCACTCCGAAGAATATCGCGAACAGCAGATAGATCAGGGCTTCCTTCTCCATCCAGATCGCCACGAAAATGGGAATGAGACCGCTCGGCAGCATGCCTCCGAGAGTCGAAGCGAACTGCGCCACGGTATAGAAATTCTTTCTGTCCTTGGGATTCGTGGTCATTCTGGCCGATATGGTCGAGAGGGCCATATCGTAGAATCCGTCCGAAATGCAGTAGATCAGATAGAATACAAATACATAGACTATCCTGGCCGAGAGACCTATGCCCGGCACCACGAAGAGCAGTATCGAAGAAACCGCCAGCGGCAAAGGCATGACGAGCGAGAACATCTTCGCGCGGCTTCTGCCGTTCTTGCCCTTCCTGTCAAGGATTATGCCCGCTACGGGATCCACGATGATATTGGCTATCTTCGCGACCATCTCGAGAATGAGGACATACGACGCCGCGATGCCCATGAAACGCGTCAGGAACAGCGTAAGGGCGTAAGCCTCAACGTCCTGCGCCATGGAATTGCCCATGATGCCGGCGGAATAGCCGAACTGTTCTTTGATCGTAAAGGTAGGATTGTGGACGACCTTGCTCCAGGCCGCCTTCAGTTTCGAAGTTTTCTTAGTCCCGTTCTCTTCTCCCATGCTTCACCCCTCAAATCCGCAGGCCTTAAAGCCCTCGATCAGCGCAAGCAGTGCCAGCGCCTGGCCGTAATGCATCTTTACCAGAGGAATATCCCGGTAATGCTGCAGAGTCTTTCCGACATTCGTGCCGTAAGAAACGCTCGCAAGTTCGCCGCTCTCATTGATGTTCCGGACGATCGCCTCAAGCGCTTTCTTTCCGCACTCCGCATACGAAGCGTCCAGATATCCCAGACGTATCCCTTTAAGTATACCATAACAGAAGCCCGCAGTTGCCGAAGATTCCAGATAGGAACTCTCATCATTGATAAGAGTATGCCACCTTCCGTCCCCGCTCTGATACTTCGCAAGCGCCTTCACCTGATTGCCGAGCAGTCCGAGCGCATATCTCTTCTCCGCGCCGGCCAGTCCCATAATGTCGATAAAATCCGGAATGAATACCGTGATCCAGCAATTCCCCCTGCCCCAGAGCGCCCCGGCAAAATGTCCGCGGTCCAGGAAACTCCATCCGTGGAACCAGAGCCCGCTGCTGCTGTCAAACAGATACTTCGTATGAAGGAGGAACTGGTACATCGCTTCCTCCAGATAGTTTTCCCTGCCTGTCATTTTGCCGTACTTGGTCAGGAAAAGGACCGTCATGATCAAAGTATCGTCCCAGAGCTGCTGGTCATTCTCGAGTTCCGCATGCTCATGCTGGATACCGCCCTCTTCGGTACGCTTCATGTCGTGCATGATCCACTCCGCCCACTCATCCATGATCCGCCTGTACTCTTCCTTAGGCCTTTTCTCGTGAAGAAAAGCCATCGTGAGCAGAGGGCAGACGGTATTGACGTTCCTGACCGGAAGACCGATCTCCATTCTGTCGGCAAACCACTCCTCGATCATGTCGAGATACTTTTCATCCTGCGTGAACTCGTAGATCTTATACAGACCGTAAAGCCCGATCCCGTGCGTCCAGTCCCATGCGCCGAGGCTTTTTGCCTCCTTTGGCGTACGTCCGAGCGTCTTGACCAGATTGTCAATGTACTTCTGATCGATGCTGTATAAGAAATCATAGAGATTGCCGCGAACGGCCTCAAACACCTTTGTATACTCTTCCCTCGTCATTGCTTTGTTCTCCGATAGATATCATGCAGCAAAATGCCGCCCCGTTTCTGTATTTTACACGTGTAAACACATTCTGCGTCTATCATTATACACGCGTAAAATATTATTTGCAACCGATTTTTGTCTGTTTTACTCAGCCTTCATACCGTCGTATCGGATGATTATTCATACTGTTCAACAAAAGTTTACAAATTATTCATTGACGGAGAGGTAATTAGGTAATATAATGAGCAGGCAATGTATCGATACATTATGTATCGAATTTATGAGTCAAAACCACATCAGGAGGTATAGAAAATGTTGAAAAATGTTGTTGTTGCAGGCGGCGGTGTTCTCGGAACGCAGATCGGTCTTATGTGCGCTTATACCGGACATAATGTTACATTCTGGCTCAGAAGCGAGAGTTCCATCGAAAGGACTACTCCCAAGATCAAGCGCTACAGTGAGTTGATGCTGACAGACCTTGAAAATGCCAAAAAACTGATCGGCAACCCCGTAGGAAAAATGCTTTATCCCCGCGGTATGATCAGGACTTGGGACGGTATCACCGCAGAAAAGATCGATGAGCTGCTCGCGGCAGGAAAGAAGAGCCTCGAAGAGAACATCCATATCGAGATCGACATGGCAAAGGCCGTTGCCGATGCAGACATCGTGATCGAGTCGATGTCAGAGGATCCCGAAGCAAAGATTGGCGTTTATAAGCAGATGAAGGATCTTCTTCCCGAGAAGACCATCCTTGTTACCAACTCTTCCACTATGCTTCCCAGCAGATTTGCGGAGTACACCGGAAGACCCGAGAAGTATCTGTCACTGCACTTTGCAAATACTATCTGGAAGAACAACACAGCCGAGGTTATGGGACATCCCGGAACCAACGCCGATATCTATAAGCAGGTTGTCGCTTTTGCGGATGAGATCAATATGGTTCCGCTCCAGCTTCATAAGGAGCAGCCCGGATATATCCTTAATACCATGCTCGTTCCGTTCCTCAAAGCTGCGCAGGAACTCTGGGCAAATGAAGTATCGGATCCGGCCACTATCGATCTTACCTGGAAACTTGCTACCGGCGCACCTGTAGGACCTTTCGCGATCCTCGATATCGTAGGTCTTGAAACTTCCTACAATATCCATATCATGGATCCCAGATCAAAGGATGAGAGCACTGTAGAGTACAAGATCTGCAAGCTGCTCAAAGAAATGATCGACAGGGGCGAGACCGGTGTCAATGCCGGAAAGGGCTACTTCGATTACACCAAATAAATATAACGACAGCATATGTCCTGTCAGCAAAAGGGGCAGCCGCATCAGTGCGGCCGCCCCTTATTTATTTCCGCGGTACCGAAAGCGAGCCGCGTTCCATGAACTGCGCGGGTATCTCGATGTGATTTACAACCTCTTTGCCCTCGATCAGATCGATCAGGGAATTCACGGCGGTGTCGGCGATCTGTTCGAAATTGCAGCTCATCGTCGCAAGTCCCGGTGTCAGGTATTTCGACATCGGGATATCGTCGAAACCTATGATCGAAACATCTTCGGGAAGCTTATAGCCCAGATCTTTAAGAGCATTCATCGCGCCGATCGCCATAACGTCGTTCGCGGCGAATATTCCCGTGGGCTTCTTTCCCTTCTTGCCGCTGTAGATGCGCGTGATCTCGTTGTAGGCCTTCTCCTCGCTGAAATCGCAGTC
>CAMZAI010000220.1 GCA_947304065.1 uncultured Clostridia bacterium
CATTCCTCGTAATCTCGTGTCCCTGTGCTCTGGTCATCTCTGTTCCGATGGGCTTTTTCGGAGGTATCGGCGCGGCGTCAAAAACCGGAGTGCTTGTTAAGGGCAGCAATTTTGTAGAGATCTTCTCGCGGACAAATGCGATTGCATTTGATAAAACAGGAACTCTTACAAAGGGCAGCTTTGAAGTAACCAAAACAGTGGCTGCCGACTGCACGCAGCATGAGTTGATCGACATCGCGGCGAGAGCCGAGGCTTTCTCGACGCATCCGATCGCGAGATCTATCGTCAGGGAATACATTAAGCGAGCAGGCGAAGGCGCACAGGCGCCCGAAGGTCTCGCGGACTATACGGAGATATCCGGATGCGGCGTGAGCGGTATGCTGGACGGGAAGAAGGTATTCGCGGGCAATTCGAAGCTCCTTAAAGACAACGGCATTGAAGCTCCGGAAGCGAAGGAAGACGGAACCGTTGTATATATCGCGGCGGACGGAAAATATATGGGCTATGTGATCATTTCCGACGCTATAAAGGAAAACATGGCCGACACCATAAAGGGACTGCATGAGTCGGGCTTTGAGCGCACGGTAATGCTTACGGGCGACCGTGAAGAAACGGCAGCCGCGGTGGCCGGAAGCCTCGGACTTACAGAGTACAGGGCAGAGCTTCTGCCGGCGGATAAGGTCAGCGCCGTTGAGAAACTGATAGAAGAGCAGAACGGAAACGGAGCGCTTGCCTTTGTGGGAGACGGCATCAACGACGCTCCGGTGCTCACAAGAGCCGATATAGGCGTTGCGATGGGAGCTCTGGGCTCCGATGCGGCGATCGAAGCGGCCGATGTGGTAATCATGGACGACGACATTGCGAAGCTGATCACATTCAAGGCCATTGCGAAAAAGACCATGCGCATCGTACGCGAGAACATCGTGTTCGCGCTGGGCGTAAAAGCCGTAGTCCTCGTGCTCGGAGCGCTCGGTATCGCGAATATGTGGCTGGCGGTATTTGCCGATGTGGGAGTGGCGGTTCTCGCAATTCTCAATTCAATGAGAGCGTTAAAGGTGAAATAACGGATATAGATGCGGGAAGGCTTGATTTTAGGGCTTTCCCGTATTTTATTAAATCAGGAATTATTTTTCTGGGTTTTTAGTGACAATCTTCTGCGGGTATATTATAATTTAATGCGAAGTACCTTTAGGCACAGCTCGGTACGCCAGTCGTGTTTATCGCGAGGAAGCAGAATCGGCTGAGAGCCGATTCTAAGGAGGAGGAAGATATGGGTTTTTTCAAGGATTTAAATGACGACGCAGTAGAAGTAAGCGAGGATATCATCAGCGAAGAGGCAGAGGCTGAGGAGCTTGTTGAGGAGGCAGCACAGGAGGCTGCTGACGGTGAGGACGCCGTTGACGCAAGCCTGCTCGAGAATCTTTTTGATGAGTCTGCACCCGCGGATGAAGAGGTCATGGTCGAAGAGGACTATGTGATCGATGAGCCCGCCGCACAGCCCCAGGCCGCAGCGAAGGCACCTGCAACAGACGATCAGGTTACCGTTATCACAGCAGGCACCACCATCAACGGAAGCATCGTATCGGATTGCTCGCTGAACGTTATGGGTACCATTAACGGTGATATCGAGTGTATCGGTAAGCTTACCATTTCCGGAAGTGTTTCGGGTAACTCCATTGCTTCCGACGTATATGTAAACGCGAAGCGTCTCGACGGCAATATCGACAGTGAAGGTACTGTAAAGATCGGACTCGGAACCGTTGTTGTAGGCGATATCAAAGCCGGATCGGCAGTTATCGCAGGCGCGGTAAAGGGCGAGCTCGACATCAAGGGACCCGTTATCTTTGATTCGACAGCGATCATTAAGGGCAATGTTAAGGCTAAATCGGTTCAGATGAACAACGGCGCCGTACTCGAGGGCTTCTGCTCACTGACCTATGCAGCTGTAGATATCGACGACATTTTCGAATAATAACTCTTCGGAGGGCACATGGAACGTTATAAGCGAGTATTATTGAAACTTTCCGGTGAGGCTCTTGCCGGAGAAAAGAAGACCGGATTCGATGAGGAGACCTGTATCGGAGTTGCGAAGCAGGTTAAGTCGATCGTCGAGGCCGGAACACAGGTCGCTATCGTTATCGGCGGCGGTAATTTCTGGCGCGGACGCACCAGCGAGACCATCGACCGCTATAAGGCAGACCAGATCGGCATTCTTGCCACGATCATGAACTGCATTTATGTTTCGGACATTTTCAGATACTGCGGTCTGAAGACTGCGATCTATACCCCGTTTGAGTGCGGTGACATGTCCGAGCTTTTCTCAAAGGACAAGGCTGTAAAGGCGCTGAACAAGGGGAAGGTTGTCTTCCTTGCGGGCGGCACCGGACATCCTTATTTCTCAACAGATACCGCTACAGCGCTCCGTGCGATCGAGCTGGACTGTGAGATCATCATGATGGCAAAGGCTATCGACGGCGTATACAGCGCGGATCCCAAGAAGGATCCTTCGGCTGTGAAGTATGACCGCATTTCACTTCAGGAGCTCGTGGATCAGGGACTTCAGGTCATCGATTCCACCGCTTCCGTAATGTGCCTCGAGAATAGGATGCCTCTGCTGATCTTCTCACTGAACGAGCAGAATTCCATCATCACGAACGCAGGCGGGCATTGCACCGGAACTATAGTTACTACTTGATACAGGGGGATTTACAATGGACGAGAGAATTACACCTTACGAAGACAAAATGAAGAAGACCATGGACGTGCTGACCGAGGAATACGCTTCGATCAGAGCCGGACGTGCGAACCCTCATCTTATTGACAAGATCAGAGTTGATTACTACGGAACACCTTCGCCTATCAGCCAGGTAGCGAATGTCAGCGTTCCCGAAGCACGCATCATCCAGATCCAGCCTTGGGAGTCGAAGATGATCAAAGAGATCGAGAAAGCGATCAATATGTCCGATATCGGCATCAATCCTACTGACGACGGCAAGATCATCAGACTCGTATTCCCCGAGCTTACCGAGGAGAGACGTAAGGATCTGGCAAAGGACGTTAAGAAGAAGGCAGAGGACGCCAAAGTAGCTCTCCGCAACATCCGCCGCGATGCGAACGATGCTGTTAAGAAGCTGGGTAAGGCGAGCGAGATCTCCGAGGACGTTCAGAAGCAGCTCGAGAGCGAGATCGACAAGATGACCGAGAAGTTCGTTGCCGAAGCCGATAAGAAGATGGAAGAAAAAACCAAAGAAATCATGACAGTTTAAGTTACTGATCAGATATGAGTGTATTGAGCCGGGCAAGCAGCTTGCGCGGCTCTTTCTAATGATGAGGTGTGCAGA
>CAMZAI010000221.1 GCA_947304065.1 uncultured Clostridia bacterium
GTATTGAGCCGGGCAAGCAGCTTGCGCGGCTCTTTCTAATGATGAGGTGTGCAGAATGCCGGAGAATTCTAAAACCAACGCGCCGCGCCATGTCGCGATAATCCTCGACGGCAACGGAAGATGGGCGAAAAAGAGATTCCTGCCGAGAGCCGCAGGGCATAAGGCGGGAGCGAAAACAGTTGAGGACGTTTGCGAATGGGCGTGGGACCTCGGGATCAAGTACCTGACCGTCTACGCTTTTTCCACCGAGAACTGGAAGCGTTCCGAGGACGAGGTAAAGACGCTCATGACGCTGCTTCGCGATTACCTGAAGAACTGCCTCATCCGCAGCCGTAAGAACAATATGCGTGTGCGCGTGATCGGAGACAAGAGCCGTCTCGCACCCGACCTTCAGGCTTCTATCGAGGAACTCGAGCGTGAGAGCAGCACATGCACGGGACTTAACTTTACCGTTGCGCTCAATTACGGCGGCAGGGATGAGATCACACGTGCGATGCAGGGTATAGCGGAGGATGTGAAGGCAGGAAGGATGGAACCTTCCGCAGTCGATGAGGCGCTCATATCATCGAGACTTGATACTTCGGACATCCCCGATCCCGACCTGCTGATCAGGACCAGCGGTGAGCTGAGATTATCGAATTTCATGCTCTGGCAGCTTGCTTACACAGAGTTTTATTTCCCCGAGGTCCTCTGGCCCGATTTTACCAAGGCAGACCTCGAGAAGGCCATAGAATACTATAACAAACGCGATAGGAGATTTGGCGGACGAAATGAGTAATAAAGAAAGCGTACAAAAGGACAATTCATTCCTGATCAGACTGAGGACCGGTGCGATCCTTGTGGTGATCGCGGTGGCGGCGATCGTGCTCGGAGGATATGTACTCTGGGGCGTGCTGCTCGCTGTATCCCTGATCGGCCTGATGGAGCTCTACAGGGCGGTGGGCGTGCATAAGTCGCCTGCGGCTGCTTCCGGGTATGTGGCTGCGGCTGCATGGTACGGAATACTGCTCTGGAAGGAAATGCTCTCTGAGGGCGACGCCTTCCCTTACACGATACTTTTCCCCGTGCTGATAGCGGCGTTCATCATCATATTGCTGGCTGTATATGTATTCGCGTTCCCGAAGTACAATTCCGAGCAGATTACGATGGTCTTTTTCGGTTTCTTCTATGTGGCGCTGACACTCTCGTACATTTTCCTGGTACGCGGACTTCCGGGCGGCAAATACACTGTATGGCTGATATTTATCGGTTCGTGGGGCGCAGATACGATGGCTTATCTCGTGGGAAGATCGATCGGAAAGCATAAGATCGTGCCCGTGCTCAGTCCCAAGAAGTCGCTCGAAGGCTTTATCGGAGGCGTGATCGGTGCGGCGCTCATCGGCGTGATCTATGCGCTGATCTTTAAGAACAGCCTGACCGAAGAGTTCCCGAACCCTGTATTCTCATTCGCGGTGATAGCGGCGGCAGCTTCGATCGTTTCGATGATCGGAGACCTTGCGGCGTCGGCGATAAAGCGCGACAAGCAGATCAAGGACTATGGAAAGCTTCTCCCCGGACACGGCGGAATACTCGACCGTTTTGACAGCGTGATATTCATTGCACCCATCGTATATTATCTGCTGTATTTGGGAATCTGAGCAGATTGGCTGTAAATCGGCGTTTCGGTTTTTATTTTACTGAACGCGCACGTGAATCAGCCGGACTTGAACGGAGATTGATATGAGGAAATTATGTCTGCTGGGTTCTACCGGCTCGATCGGTACCCAGACGATAGATGTGATAAACCGTCTCGGAGGCTTCGAGATATATTCGCTCGCGGCACGTTCGAGCATTGAAAAGCTCGAGGAGCAGGTAAGAAGTCTACGCCCGAAGCGTGTCTGCGTTTACGATGATGAAAAAGCCGCACAGTTCCGCGACAGGATAAAGGATCTCGGGATAGATGTGGTATCCGGCATGGAAGGCCTGGTCGAGCTGGCTTCTGATCCGGAGAACGATCTGACGGTCACCGCGATCGTAGGAATGATCGGTATCAGACCCACGATAGCCGCGATCGAGGCGGGCTGCGATGTCGCTCTGGCGAATAAGGAGACTCTGGTCACCGCTGGGCATATCATAATGCCTCTGCTTGCGGAAAAAGGCGTCAGACTCCTGCCGATCGACAGCGAGCATTCGGCGATATTCCAGTGCCTGCAGGGTCATTGCGGACCGGACGGACATTATCCTTTTGACGACTGCGGTATAGAAAAAATATTGCTCACAGCTTCGGGAGGACCGTTCAGGGGCATGAGCTACGAGGAGCTGAAGACCAAGACAGCCGCGGACGCCCTGAAGCATCCGAATTGGCTGATGGGACCGAAGATCACGGTGGATTCGGCTTCGATGGTCAATAAGGCGCTTGAAGTCATGGAGGCCAGGTGGCTCTTTAATGTCGAGCCCGATAACATCGAGGTCGTGATACAGCCAAAGAGCATCATCCATTCGGCCGTACAGTTTAAGGACGGAGCAATACTCGCGCAGATGGGCGTTCCCGACATGAGACTGCCCATACAGTACGCGCTCTATTATCCCGAGCGTATGCCCGGCCCGCCCGAGAGGCTGGACCTGTTCGGACTCGGAAAGATCGAGCTTGCAAAGCCCGATTACGATACGTTTAAGGGACTGCAGCTGGGGCTTGAAGCCATCAGGCAGGGCGGAAGCATATGCACCGTTTTCAATGCAGCGAATGAGTATGCCGTAGCGCGCTTCCTTGAAGGAAAGATCGGATTTACGGGCATTTACGATATCATAGAGCACTGCATGTGCGGACATGAAAACATTGCCGCGCCGACTCTGGAGCAGATACTCCGGACCGAGGAAGAGACCGTCCGGAAGGCTTCAAATTTTTAAGTAAGAATTAATACTATATTTATGATTATCCCCATCGGGGACATGGTATTATGTTATCATAAATATCATAGGAGTAATTAACATGAGTAAATTGGTCAGCATTTTGATCGGCATACTGATCTTCTGCGTCATCGTGGTGGTTCACGAGCTGGGGCATCTGATCGTTGCGAAGAAAAACGGCATTTTCGTGCCCGAATTCCAGGTGGGTTTCGGACCGAAGCTCTGTTCCTTTAAGAGAGGCGAGACAGAGTACAGCATCAGGCTGATACCGTTCGGAGGCGCCTGCAAGATGCTCGGCGAGGACGGAGAGAGCGACGACGAGAGAGCATATACGAACAAGGGACCGTGGGCCCGGTTCGCGACGATCTTTGCGGGGCCGTTCTTTAACTTTATACTGGCGTTCGTACTTGCGGTGATCGTTATCTCGATCGTAGG
>CAMZAI010000222.1 GCA_947304065.1 uncultured Clostridia bacterium
GATCGACCGTTATTACTGTAAAGGATAAATACGGCAACAGCGAGCAGGCTGTAATCCTCGTAGAAGGCCCTAAGGCCGACGGCCCCGCTAAGTCAGATGATAGCGGCAAGAAGACTGATTTCTCCGCGCTTACCGCAAAGCAGCAGAAGAAGGCTGTAAAGGCTGTTGAAGTTGATCTTGAGATCGCTTCGAACAAGACCGGCAAGATCACGCTTGAGTGGGATACCACCGCTGATTTCAAGCTTGACGGATATCAGGTTTATGTTTCTTCGAACAAGGGCAAGTCTTACAAGAAGGCTAAGACGATAAAGAAGGCTTCGACAGTGAAGTATAAGTACACCAAGGGTAAGGACGGCAAGACTTATTACTTCAAGGTTAGAGGCTACAAAAAGGTAAACGGAAAGACTGTATACACCGAGTGGTCGCCCGTTATCAAGGGTAAGTTTTCCAAGTAAAAAATGAAATAACAGTGCCTGCCGCGTAACGGTGACAGGCACTGTTTAATTAAAAGTCCCGAAGCTCAAAAAGCTCCGGGACTTTTACGTAGTATTATATGAGGATGAGAAAAAATCACGTACTCGAACGTCTGAGAACTTCGGCGCTCAGCGTAACAACCTTCGCAGGTGTGTCGTCGCCTTCAATGCGGTCGAAGAGTGTGCGGGCAGCTACGCGGCCCATGTCATGGATCGGAAGAGAGATCGTGGACAGCGGAGGATTCGAATACTTCGAGATTTCGATATTCGAAAGACCGATGACCGCTACCTGATCGGGAACCTTCACTCCGAGATCGAAGAGGGTTCTGAGAACTCCGATAGCCATAAGGTCGGATGCTACGAAATAAGCATCGGGAAGAACCTTCTTTTCATACGCCTGGCGGATAACGCTTTCGCAGTGTTCCTCGTCCCAGTTGCTGGCGAGAACCCACTCGGGATTATACTCGAGGCCGAAGCAGTGAAGAGCGGAATAGTAGCCGTTGTAACGGCGGCTGGTCTTCATGTTCTCGGCAAAGCCGCCGATGAAACCGATACGCTTGTATCCGCGGTCCATCAGGTGCTGGATAGCCATGAAAGCGGCGCCGTAATGGTCGTATGCAATATTGTCAATGTCTGTATGATCTGTATCGATGCCTACGATATAAGGCGTCTGATTCTTAAGATACGTAAATGTCGCATCTTCGAGCGTGTTCATGATGATCACGCCGCTCACGGGATTCTGGAAGGTCGAGTAGAGAACCTTGGGATTTTCAAGCTCCTGGTTTGTCCTTATAAAAGAGATCTCATATCCCTTCTTCATAACGGCCTCTTCGAAGCCCGAAAGGATGGAAAGATAATAAGGATCGTTATACTTGCCGCCCTGAACGTTCAGAATGCAGCCAAACTTATGAGTGTTCTGCGAAACGATCTCCGGTCTGTGAACGTAACGCATCTGATCCTGCGAGGAAGTGGGAGCCTTATAGCCGAGCTCGGCGACAGCCTTCCAGACGCGTTCGATCGTTTCTTCCGTCATCTTATATTTTGTATCGTGGTTCAATACCCTCGATACGGTAGCGGCAGAGACATTAGCCAGCGCCGCAACATCTCGAATTGTGCTCATGGTAATCCTTTCCGGACATTTTATTCTATAGCTTGCGCCATCTATTATTCTAACGATTCATTTTGCGTATGTCAACGCAACAATGCCATATTTCGTTACGTGATATTTCACAAAAATCGCCCTGCGAAAATAGTAAAAATGACTATTGCACACAAAAGAAAGGAGTGTTATATTGTATAACGTAACAAGCGAAACAAAACACGAAACAAGCTTGTGGGGGAGAAATGAGCAATACTAAGTGGCTTTACAATGATCTTATAAATTATATGGGGATGCACAAACTCCCTAAAGGCCTTGAAGAGGCTTTTAAGGAGTATTCGCCTGTTTACGAAACAGAGTTGCTTCCTCATGACTCTTACGAAAAACTTCTGGCGCCTTACGAGCTGCCTTCAGATAAGAAGGATTTCCTCGATAAGGCTCTTGCAGCCGTAGAGGCTGATGAGAGAGTTTTATTTTTCTCACATTTCTTTGTATGGGACATGTGCTCGATGCGAAACAAGTATGACATCGACAACTACACCGAGCTCGTTCCCGAATGTCTGGGACAGTACAACACGGCATACGCTTTTTTGATACTGCTCGCATGTGTTCCTGTTTCCGAGAAAGAGATGATCCGCAGAGGCATTCCTTATGAATATTATCAGGACATTCCGCACAGGATGCTCCGCGATCAGCTGAAACGATATAAGGAGACCGGCAGGATAGATGTGGAGGATATGCCCTGGAAGATGAATTTCTATACGCTGACGATCTTCCTGCTGGACAGATTCTTATTTATTCCTTACTGCCACGGTGAGCGGTTCAGGATGTACCGCAGCAATAAGACAGGCGATGTGATCGCTCTTAACGAGGCGGGATGCACGTACGACGCCGAGGGACAGCTGCTCGACTGGGGATTCCCTGAAGAGGAAGAAGATGAGGAGAGCAAGTCGGTCAGCGAGGAGTATTCCGAGCGGCACGGAGCGGGGGATCCGGAGACCAGCGAAAACGGACTTAAAAACGGAAATTATTACAGCCACAGAAAGGCTGCGTCGGATGAGACCTTTGTTACGACACTCGACGAAACAGAGGACAGCATCACCGGATATTATATGAATCCTCTCGGATTTACCGAGAACAAAAAGATAACGCTTGATAAAAGCGAATTCAAGCCGGCACTTAAGGAAAACGACTGGCTGATCGCGCTCCACATCCCCGGCGGAGAGGGATACACGCCCGAGAGGATGCACAGCTCGATGGTCATGGCGCTGGATTTCTTCAAAAAGTATTATCCGGAGCTCGACATCAAGGGCTTCTGGAGCTCGAGCTGGCTGTATGACGAGAGACTGAGACTCATCCTCGGTGACGGACGAAACATCACCAACTGCCAGAACCTCATGTACCGTTACAGCGACGGCGAGGACGGCTCGATGCTTTACGTTCACCTGTTTAAGGACATGAAGAACTCGCTTGAGGATTACGACTGCAGTTCGACCCTGCAGAAGGAAGCAAAGAGATACCTGCTCGCAGGTAAGCGCTTCTGCACGACGGGCATGATGATACTCAGCGAAGAAGCATATTCCGGGAGAGTTTATTTCTCGGAGAAAGATAAGGATAACTGGAACACGCTTGTTGATACTTGGAGGTTAAGGGCATGAAAGAATTAAAAAAGAACCGGCAGCTGTATCTCATGTGCATACCCGGAATTCTTTTCCTTATCGCATTTGCCTACATTCC
>CAMZAI010000223.1 GCA_947304065.1 uncultured Clostridia bacterium
TAGGCGGCAAGGTTATCGTTATGGGCTTTGACTGCAACAAGTGGGCTCTCAGAGAGCTTCTTGCAGGCAAGTGGAACTACGACGGACAGTGCTCACCTTTCCAGGCTCAGATCATCAGCGATCTGATCAAGGGAAACAAGACTTCGTCCACCAAGAAGATCATCAACGAAGAGAAGGGCTTTGACGCTACAAAACTTACTCAGAGCGACATCGACACCTACGGTCTCGGCGAATAATAAAGCAATAAACGAATGAATTCGGACGGCGCAGCTGAGCAATTTCAGGCTGCGCCGTTTTTTAACAAACATGAGGAGGGCATGTGATGGGATCAAACATGCAGGATAACACATTGCTGCAGATGCGTCATATAGAGAAGCGCTTCCCCGGAGTACTCGCGCTTCACAATGTGGATTTTACCCTGAGAAAGGGTGAGATCCATGCTCTCATGGGCGAAAACGGAGCCGGAAAATCAACCCTTATCAAGATACTCACGGGCGTTTACCAGATGGACGGCGGCGAGATCAGGATCGACGGAGAAAGCGCCGTGATCCGTTCACCGCAGGACGCCCAGAACAAGGGTATCAGCACAGTTTATCAGGAGATCACGCTTTGCCCGAACCTGACCGTTGCCGAGAATATGTTCATCGGCAGAGAGACCGGTTCGTGGATAAAGCATAAGGATTACGAGCAGCGCGCGGACGAGATACTGAACCGTCTCGGCATCCCTGCGAGAAGCTCGCAGCAGCTCGGAAGCTGCTCCCTTGCGGTACAGCAGATGGTGGCCATCGCACGTGCGGTGGATATGAAATGTAAGGTCCTTATACTGGACGAGCCCACATCTTCTCTGGACGACAAGGAAGTAAACATGCTCTTTGACCTGATGAGAGACCTGAAGAAGCAGGGCGTAGGCATTATCTTCGTTACGCATTTCCTGGAGCAGGTCTACGAGGTCAGCGACCGCATCACGGTACTTCGCAACGGCGAACTCGTCGGGGAATATCCGACCGAGGAACTGCCCCAGGTAGAGCTGGTAGCGAAGATGATCGGTAAGGAGCTGGACGAGCTGAGTGCGCTCGGTGAGAGCGAAGAGGAGAGCGAAGGAGCAAAAGAGGTCTTTTACGAGGCCGAGAATCTTTCGAGCAGTGCCGCTCAGCCTTTCAATTTCTGCATACATCAGGGAGAGGTCAACGGATTTACCGGACTGCTCGGATCGGGCCGAAGCGAGAGCGTGAGAGCCATTTTCGGTGCGGACAAGGTAAACGGGGGCAGTGTTAAGATCAAGGGAGAGCCCGTGAAGATAACGCGTCCGATCGATGCCATGAAGCACGGTATCGGATATCTGGCTGAGGACAGAAAGCGTGACGGCATCATCGCCGAGCTCAGTGTCAGAGAGAATATTATACTTGCGCTGCAGGTCATGAACGGCTTCTTTAAGCCCATCAGCCGCAGCGAATCCGAAGCATTTGCGGATGAATACATAAAAGTTTTGAACATAAAGACTGCGAGCCGCGAGACACCCGTAGGGTCTTTAAGCGGAGGCAATCAGCAGAAAGTGATACTTGCCAGATGGCTGCTCACCCATCCGGATTATCTGATCCTTGACGAGCCGACCAGAGGCATCGATGTCGGGACCAAGCTCGAGATCCAGAAGCTTGTGCTCAAACTGGCAGAGGAAGGCGTGAGCGTGACTTTCATTTCCTCGGAGGTTGAGGAGATGCTGCGTACCTGCAGCCGCCTGATCGTTATGCGCGACAGGCATATCGTGGGCGAGCTCAAAGGACGCGACCTGAATCAGTCGCAGGTAATGAAGACGATAGCGGGAGGTGAGGCTTAAGATGAAGAAAGAATCAAAGAAGTTCTTTTCAACGGGCCTCGGTCAGCTGACGATCCCGCTCGTTGCGATCTTCCTGCTCGTATTATTTAATCTGATCAGGGATCCCGGCTTTTTCGAGATCGGGATCATGCATAACAATGACGGAAATGTAGTGCTCGCGGGCAACCTGATAAGCATTATCAACGGCGCGAGCGAACTGGCCGTGCTTGCGATGGGCATGACGCTCGTTACAGCGGCCTGCGGCGGACAGGATATCAGCGTGGGCGCTGCTGCGGCTATTGCGGGCAGCGTATTCGTAAAGGTGCTCAAGTCGGCGTCCTCCATCAACGGCGGGATCGTGATCGCGGCTTTCCTTGCGGCCTGCGTTGTTGCCATGCTGTTCGGAACCTTTAACGGAACCCTCGTTGCGGTCTTCAGGATCCAGCCGATGATCGCGACTCTGATACTTTATACCTGCGGACGCTCGATCGCGTACTGGATCAACGGAGGCGCGACGCCGACCGTCAGCAGCCCGATCATTACCGCGATAGGCGGCTTTATCCCGGGAATACCGATCCCGACGCCTGTTATCATCGTTATCGTGGTAGCGATCCTGTTCAAGCTTGTATTCCATTTTACCTCGCTTGAGTTGTTTACGCAGTCTGTCGGCATCAACGGCAGCGCGGCGCGTCTGAACGGTATCAATTCGACATTTATCAAGCTTCTGTCCTTTATCATTCTCGGCATCTGCGTGGCGGTTTCGGGAAGCATCGGCGTGAGCCGTCTCGGACTGATCAACCATGAGACGCTGCTGATCGATATCGAGATGGATACGATCCTTGCCGTGGCCATCGGCGGAAACAACCTCGGCGGCGGCCGCTTCAAGATCAGCGGAAGCATTATCGGAGCATACGTTATCCAGATGCTCACGATCACGCTCTATGCGATGAAGGTTTCATCCACGGACGTTAAGGCCTATAAGGCGATCGTCATCGTTCTTCTCGTGGTCATCGGTTCACCCGTGATCAAGAAGAAATTCGAGAAGCTCATGGCCCGCCTGAAAAGCGGTAAGTCCGGAGTATCGGCGAAAGGAGCGGGTGAATCATGAAGAAAGACAAAAAGACTTTCAGAGAGCCTCTTACCGATACCCAGCTGCTGATGACGATCACGATCGGCATTTTCATGGTAATGTACATTCTCGCCATGATACTCTTCGGCGGCGGATTCCTTCATGTACAGCAGATATTTGATATGCTGAACGACAACGCCAGCCTTATCATCGTTTCCTGCGGCCTGACGATCGTAATGATCGGCGGCGGCATTGATATCAGCGTGGGCGCTGTAACATCGCTCGTTGTAATGAGCTGTGTTCTGTATCTCAACAACGGCGGAAATATATTTGTTTCGATCCTGCTCGCGCTTGGCATCGGACTCGCGTTCGGCGTCGTGCACGGCTTCCTGATCAGCTACCTTGAGATCCAGCCGTTCATCGTGAC
>CAMZAI010000224.1 GCA_947304065.1 uncultured Clostridia bacterium
TCAGCCGATTCTGATTCCTCGCCGAAAATTCGACTAGCATACCAGTTCTCCTTCAATATAGTCATCATAGCAAACCCCCATTTACTTCACAATGTATTATAATGCGCGGTTGATGTAAGAAATTGGAAACCCGACATCCGTTCTCTTGATGTTTTAATCACGAATGTGTAATATGAAATGTAAGGCGGGATGCACCTGCATCAGCCGAAACGAGCTAAAAAAAGGGGTAAAAAGAAAGGGGTTTGTCATGGATTACGTATTTGAAATGCCGGCGGAAATGCTGAAGAAATGCGAAAAGCCGGGACGTGTGGAACGCTTTGAATATGATACATTTACTTATGAAGACGATAATAAGCCGCTTCATAAGGGGGCATGGGTGTACCTGCCCTACGGATACAATGAAGAAACAAAATATAACATCCTGTACCTCCTTCACGGAGGCGGGGTAACGGAAGACTGGTGGTTCAAGACCTTCCCCGACACCGTTACGATCATCGATAACATGATGGCAGACGGTCTGTGCAATCCCTGCATAATCGTTACGCCGTCATATTACACGGGAGACGAAGCAGCCGATAAAAACGGCGAGCACATCACTGAGCAGTTCCGTTTCGAGCTTCGCAAGGATCTGATCCCCGCTGTCGAGAAGCACTACAGCACTTATACGAACAAAAACTGCACCGAAAAGGATCTGGTCGCTTCGAGAGACCATCGCGCATTCGCGGGACTGTCGCTCGGATCCATGACCACGTACAGGGCCGCATTCTACAATAACTTCGACCTGTTCGCATGGTACGGCCCGTTCTCCGGATGCTGCGGTCCTTTCGGCGATCATGACGCCGAGATCAAGCGCATCTGCGATACACTGGCCAATGGTGAGAAGCAGGGTCTGCCTTTAAGATACATGTTCTGCTGCAACGGCGACAAGGACATTGCCTACGCCGAGCATACCGACATAATGAACAGGGTACTCCCTGTATGCCCGCAGCTCAAAAAGGGCGAGAATTATGATTTCTTTGTAATTCCCGGCGGCGTGCATGACATGAAGGCATGGCAGCTGCATCTCTATCATGCGCTGCAGATATTCTTCAGGGATTAATGATCTGTTTTGCAGCCTTCAGGACAAGTATCTGAGTCTTGCCGTCAGGTATCTCGTTGTTCATGACCATCCGGACGGCTTCGTTGATACGGATCTTTTCAACTTCTATAGCCTCATCTTCGTCGAGATCGAGCTCCCCGAGCTCCTTCTCGACTTTGCATGTCCATAGCCTGATGATCTCGTTTGTATATCCCGGGGAGGGATACATATTTCCGCAGAACTGCCAGTCCTTCCCGGTACATCCTGTCTCTTCCCTCAGTTCTCTTTTTACCGCCTCGAAAGGGTCTTCGCCGGGTTCGAGCTTACCTGCAGGCAGCTCAAGGCAGACCTCGTGGTAGGGATATCTGTACTGCCTTACAAAAAGCAGCTCATCATTGTCAGTGACCGCGGCGACGCAGACTCCGCCGGGATGGTCGACAACCTCGCGCTTGCAGGGCTTGCCGTCCGCCGTTTCGGCGTCGTCGACATGTACCTTGAGGATCCTGCCGTTATATATGTCGTTGCGTTTGATCGTGGTTTCTTTAAGTTCCATCGCTTCTGTCCGCTCCTTTTATGGGTTCTACAATAGACCTTCGGTCTATTGTCATCGCGGAATAATCCCTTCGGGCTTATTCCTGCTCTATCATAAATCTGCAAACAATCGTCCCCTTTTGGTCGCGATCCGCGACCTTCCAGGTGATACGCTTCACAGTCTCGGGCTGTCCTTCGTGGTTCATAAAGGATTCCTCAGTAATCTTCAGATCGGGGAAGCCGTTTTCGCAGATTATTCTACATGTGTAGTCCAAGCTTTTTCCTTCTGTTCGTTCGGGATTTTCTCCGTCGGGAATTTTTACTCTTATAACGATCCCGTTGTCGAGTTTCTCCACTTCATCCTGAGTGACCAGATTCTCCTCTATCAAACAGCCATCAGAATCAAATACATCTTCTACGATAAGTCTCTCCGAATCCGGATCATATTTTATGCTTCTGTTAAGGCTCCTGAGCGCAGGATCCCCGTACGCTCCGGCAAATGAAAGCCTGACAGTCCCACCGTCTGCACTGAAACCGTCGCAGGCATATTCGCGTCCGGCCTGCTGCCCGTGTCCGTTTATAACGGGTACATTGTGTCCCAAAGAACTGCAGCAAATGTATCCGAATCTGGTCTCCTCCTTAAAATACTGCGCGGTATATTCGCCCGCGCCGAGGTCCGTAAGCAGCGGCCGGTCTCCGAGTGCATAGATAAAGCTTCCGACATCGTTGTGATTGTGCGGCTCCGCGTTGTGTCCTCCCTTTACCGCAAAGCCTCCGCCCGATCTGCCGTGAGCCATGGCCCACTGCGCGGAAGGGAGAAGATACGATTTTAAGCCGTTATTCTCATAGCTCTTTACGTTGGCTGTCGTGCTATCATGACAAGTATCATCCTTCCCGCACTGCGGACCATCCGGGCCCTGCAGTTTAAGATACTCCCCACTCCAGGAAATATCCCTCTCCGCCATCAGGAATCTGTAGCATGGATCAAAGTCAAAATCTGCCGCGGACGCAATATCGGGCAGCTCCACCGAATCATAAAGCCCGGCCAGTTTGCAGGTCAGTCCGATGCGGTATTTCTCATGCTTCGATCCGTCCGAAAAACTTACCGACAGCCCCGAAGGGAAGTAGCATTTCTGCTGGAACTCCGCGATCCTGCGGCATTTTTCGGGAAGAGATGCTCCCGTCGCTCTCAGCAAGCCATGTATATTTGTATTTGTCTCTGCTTTTTTTGCCAGCAGATCCATAAATCCCATGTAATAGTAGAATCCGTAAGTAAAATACCCGATTCCCTCCAGGCAGGCTCCGTCATCGGCAAATCCGTTTAGGAAAGAATCCAGATTCTCATAAACACGACGTACGATTTTCTCCTGCAGTTCAGGCTCATCATCGAGCAGATCGATCGCCGCCATACCGATGCTTCCGTTGCAGACTGCGTTCCAGTTCATATCGGAACGCTCCCACCAGGCATAAGGCTCCTTTGCGGCAAAAGGTTCGAGAACACGCCGCATGACCTCCGCGCGCATTTTTTCACGCAGTGTTTCAGACAGTACGCCTTCCAGCCTGTTATACAACTCTGAGATCGCCTGCGCGGTCTCCGATGCGAAAAGATCGACGGTAATGCGCCAGTCGGGAT
>CAMZAI010000225.1 GCA_947304065.1 uncultured Clostridia bacterium
GGATGGAGACCACCGAGAGCGCGCTGAAGACCACGAGCGAGATCATCACGAAGATCCACACCTACTGTGTTCAGGGCGCGAACGATACCTTCAACGAGGATGACCGCAACAGTATCGCGATCAATTTAAAGGAGCTCAAGACACAGATCTATCAGGAAGGAAACGCGAACTACGCAGGCAGATATCTGTTCACAGGCTACAAAACCAACACCAGCCTCGTATTCGGCGAGGAATCGCACGACATCAATTACACGATCACCGAGACGATCAAGAAGGAAGATATCGAGATCACACGAAGGATCATCGATACCTGCGATACCCAGGAACTGGACATGGACAATGTCGAGGATTTCGATACCGAGACCAGACCCAGCGAGATCACCGTTTACCGCTTAAGACTTGCCTATGACAATCTCTACACCGTGGATCAGGGCGGCGGACTTTCGCTGAAGATTCCCGAGAAGGATGAGAACGGCGAGTATGTATACGATGCCGACGGCGAGCTGCAGTATACCGACGAGCTGACCGACGCGGACATGAACGTTCTGCCTTCTACCGATCCTTCGGCTTACAATCCGGCCGAGGATGAGATCAATTACATTGAGGATACCGGCGAGATCATCTTAGGCAGCAAGTATTACGAAATGTGGCGCGACGCCGATTTCCAGCTTACTTATCAGAAGCAGGATTTCTTAAAGAACGAGCTTCGTCCCGAGCACTATTTCGAGTGCACGACCAGGGACATGAGCATTGAGGATGAAGAGGAGCGCGAGAGCAAGGCGATCCATTACGAGGTTCAGGACCAGCCTATTTCCTACGAAGTTACCTTTAACCAGAAGCTCACGATCAATGTTCAGGGCAGGGATGCGTTCGCGCATGCGCTCGGACGTACGGTAGACGATATCATCAAGGCCGTAAGCGATGTTCAGGCCGTTCAGGCCAAGATCGAAGATATACAGAAAAAGCTTCAGGCAGATACGCTCACAGAAGAGCAGGTTACGAAGCTGAACCAGATACTCGATGTTTTGAAGACCGAGAAGGATCTGAAGGATAATATCATGCGCGCGGCTTATTCAAGAGGTCTGACAAGCATGGAGATAGAAGAGGACCGCGTGAATGTTGCGGTGGCTGATATCGGAACCCGTCATAACCGCCTCGAACTCACCGAGAACCGTCTCTCGACACAGCAGACGGAGTTCACGGATCTGCTCTCACAGAACGAGGATGCGGATATCGTCGATACCGTTGTAAACTACAATGCGATGAACACCATCTACAACGCGTCCCTTTCGGCGGCAGCCAAAGTAGTGAAAAACACTCTGCTTGATTTCCTGTAAGAGTGTGTTGTATCATTTTCTTAAGTAGTACCAGAATAACCATAATACTTAATGCGGAGGGAAGGTATGAAAATTAAAACAAGATATTTCGGAGAGATCGAGCTTGATGACGCAAAGGTGATCACCTTTGACAAGGGTCTGTTCGGCTTCGAGGAGTTTACACGCTTTGCGTTACTGTATGATTCCGAGACCGGCGAGAGCACCTCGATCAAGTGGCTGCAGTGCGTGGATGAAGAGACGCTGGCTCTGCCCGTTATGATGCCCACCATCGTAAAGCCCGATTACGATCCGATCGTAGAGGACGGTGTGCTTGATGCCATCGGAGACTGGAACGAGAACAATATCAGCGTGCTCGTGACCATCACCGTACCGAGCGACCTGAAGGCCATGACCACCAACATGAAGGCGCCCATCATCATAAATACCGAGAGCATGAAGGGTATCCAGGTAGTGGCTGAGAACCCCGATTACGAGATCAAATATAAGATCTATGACATCCTCGAGGCCGCACGTGCCGGAAAGGAGGGCACCTGATGCTTGCATTATCGCGTAAATCAAACGAAGCCATTATGATCGGCAACGACATCGAGATCAGTATCCTCGAGATCCGCGGCGATCAGGTGAAGATCGGTATCAACGCTCCGAAGAACGTTCCGATCTTCCGTAAGGAGATATTCCTTCAGATCGAAGAAGAGAATAAAAAGGCCGTGGAGCAGGAGCAGTCGCCCGAGGCCATCAAGGAATTATTCAAGTTTTAAAATTTTTAACCGTAAAATCATAAAAAATGTGATTTTGCGGTTAATTTTTTTAATGTGTATGCCGATAATGATAGCAGAGGAATAGTGCCGGCTAAGGACAGCCGGTGACACTTTAACATAACAAGGAGGTTACTTATGGGAATGGATCCTTTAAACAACGTAAGCTTTCAGCCGCAGAGCAAGCCGGTAGCTGAAGTACATTCCGCTCCCGCAGTGGAAGTATCAGCCCCCGTTAGCGCGCCTGCGCCCGCACCTGCACCCGCGGCGGAGCAGGGCAAGTCACAGCAGCAGTCGCAGCCCTCTAAGGACGAGATCCAGAAGGCTATCAGCGCTGCAAACAGAAAGGCACACTTCGGCCACACCAATGCACAGTTTTCGTATCATGAGGAGACCCACAGCATCGCGGTAAAGATCATGGATGCTGAGACCAGCGAGGTCATCAAGGAGATCCCTTCGGAGGAGACACTTGAGATGATCAGCAAGATGTGGGAACTCGCAGGTATCATGGTAGACGAGAGAAGATAATTTTTCAAAGTCTCCGTGCGAAAGCATTATTTCCGGCGCAGGAAAACAGCGGCGGGTTTATTAAATGATGCCAAAAACGGAAACCGGTCACATTTAGAACGGAGGTAAGATAAGATGCCTATCAGAATGAGCGGAATGATATCGGGACTTGATACCGATGCCATCATAAAGGAACTGATGTCAGCACAGTCTATGAAGAAGACTACGCTGGAGCAGAATCAGGAGAAGCTCTCCTGGAAGAAAGAAAAATGGGAAGATCTCAATACGAAGATCTATGCCCTTTATACAGAGAAGCTTTCTTCGCTCAAGCTGCAGGGATCATTCCTTACACACAAGGCCGCAAGTTCTGACGAATCAAAGCTCACCGCTTCGGCGGAAGCAACTGCGAACGGAACCTACACCGTAGAGGTTGAGTTGATGGCCAATGCCCAGTACATGACGGGCAGGCAGATAAAGGACAAGAACCTTTCGATGACCTCAAAGCTTTCCGATGCCGGGATGGGCCTTAACCAGACCATCACCGTAACAAAGAACGGTGATCCCGAGACTGCGAAGACATTCACGGTTGAAGAGGATTCGACAATGAGAGACTTTGTTGAT
>CAMZAI010000226.1 GCA_947304065.1 uncultured Clostridia bacterium
TCCGCCTGCTCGCTTAAAAACCACTTGCTCCTGTCCGCGGTGAATCCGTCGCGCTTTATGGTCAGCTGGTTGAGATTGTCGGTAAAGGCCTCCGGAACGCATCCGAAGAGCACGCCGTTGGCCGAATTCACACTCATGTCGAGCGCTACATTGTCCAGCGATACTTTGGCCTGCGCGTCGCGGCAGCCCAGGCCCTCGGCGATGTTACCTTCCACGCTCAGGATCAGTGTGCAGTGCCTGCAGTCTACCGAAAGCTCGCCTCCGGCCGCACCTATCGCTGCTATATCCCATCCCTTTATCGAGATATCGACGCCGCAGTCATTGATGCAGATATCGCCGGCCGTCCTCTCGATCGAACCGACTCCCGTGACCACATTGCCCGCCCCGAATATGCGCAGGGCGGTATTGGAGATATGCGTATCCTGCTCTCCGTACATCGAGCCGATCATCGTACCCTTGTCGATCCTGATCTCGATCGACATATCCATATTGCGGATGTATACAGGCTGCCTGCCCCGGTACGAACCGATGCAGACGCAGTTTGAAGCCGCGCAGATGCCCTTAAACGCGCCCGAGCGCAGGTCGATGGACCTCTCGCTGTCGGAGGACTTGCCGCCGATGCCGACGCAGTTCTCGCCGCTTATATCGATCTCGAGCGTGCCCGACATCTCGGATATGATCCTTCCGAAAGGATAACGGTAATCGTTGCCTATGCCGTAAGCATTCGTAAATGTGGGCTTGATCGTGAGATTCCCCGCGCCTTCCAGCTTCAGTTCGGAGCCCTCAGGCACACGGATGCCGTTGCCGGTAAAGACATTGCTGCCTTCGATATTGAGCACAAGGGACGAGTCCATGCCCAGGTCTATGCACGGCGTGATATCGACGTCGCCGATGCTCACATTGCGGATAGTAAGCTAGCAGTCCGAATGATCCTTTACGCGGATCGAAACGGCCGAGAGGAACTCGGGATTGCCCACCAGTGTCAGTTCGCCGCCCGAGAGCAGCACAACGCTGTACTTCTGCAATGACAGGTCGACCAGCGAGAGCAGCTTCTCGTCATTGACCAGATAAACTTTCTGTCTGGAATTATTCGAAACAGACTCAAGATTCGCCCTGCTGATCTCGGCGAGCAGCGCCTGAGGCAGCGTCTGAAGCGGTGCGGGCTGCGGCTTCGCCGTATAATAGCCCTGTATCAGATCGACGCCCATGCGGACGACAGCGATCAGTTCTTCGGAAGTCTCGACACCCTCCGCCAGTGCCTGGAAGCCGTTGTCATGAGCGAACTGGATGATCGTATTTACAAAGTGCTGCTTTCTCGGATCGATATGAACATCCGAGATCAGGAAACGGTCGATCTTCACATAGTTCGGCAGGAACTTCAGCAGATTCGTAACGTTCGAATAACCCGTGCCGAAATCATCAACTGCGACCTGGAAGCCGTATTCCTTGCTGCGTGTGCTGAGGAACTCGATAGTGTCCTCCTGCATATCGGTTTCTTCGGTAACTTCTATGACCACCCGGTCAAAAAGCGAACCGTATTTCCCGGCGAGCGCAAGGAAATCATCCTTGGGCAGATAATGCCCGGGAATGCTGTTGACGAACACTTTGCGGCCGCCAAGCTCATCGCCGAGCTCGGACATCTTCTTCATGACGTTGAACAAAGTCGCGCGCTCCACATCACCCAGCCTGTTATCCTCGGTCGCGTATTTAAGCAGGGTAAGCGGTGATACGCCGTACTTTTCGGGCATGCGCATCAGCGCCTCGTAGCCGAATATCTCGCCCGTCTTGGCGCTCACGATCGGCTGGAAGTGATAATCTATATCGTTCGTGTCCAGTATCTTATTGACTGTGCTGCGAAGCTCGGGATCCTGCTCACCCTCCCGAGGCGCGATATAACGGCTCTGGGGCTTCGAATCAAGGGCGTCCCTGTTCTTCGAGGAAATGCGAAGCAGCGCCTCATCCGTGCTCATGTCCGATCCGGGCGGCACGATGATATACGAGATCACCGTATTCAGTGAATAATCCTTCGAAGAAACCTGATTAAAACCGTCGAAACGGTATGAAAGCTGCTCTTTAATCGCCATGGCCGCCGCGGTGCCGTCATCCTCGGCATGAGCCGCGATCATGAAGATATCCTCCGCTACTCTCGCGCAGACCGCACGTCCCCTGAAGACACTCGCTATGAGTTTCGCGCTCGCACCGATTATGCTGTCCGTCTCCGATTTCGGCATCAGCGCGCTTATGCGCTCATAGCTTAAGAGCTTCACGCTGAACAGCACCAGGCTCTTATTGACGGACGATGCGGCGGCAAGGAGATTCGACAGGCAGTTATAGAACCCGCTGCGGCTTAAGAAACCGGTCTGCGGATCGATCGCATCGCCTGCGGACTGCTTCGTGCTCTGCACCTCTTCGACAAAATAATTGAGCGCGATCCATGTATAAACCGAATAGTAATAACCGTACTCATCGCTGCCCGAGTTGATGAACTTGCACGCCTGCTCCACATCCACCAGCATGTAGTCGCCGATGCGCTCGGTCCCCTCGGTACCGGAATTATTGATCACGGACGTGTCGGAAAGAGAGACATGCGCGCATACGATAGCATTGCTCTCATCGGTGAGGCCGGGCGAGCTGAAAAGCAGCGGATTAACGACCGAGACCGTGTCTCCCGCTCCGAGCTTTATGCCCGTCTCCTCGCAGATCTCGCGCTTCGCGGCGGAAATGACGGGATCGCCCGAAGCCAGATCATCCTTATCGATCAGACCCGCAGGTACGCTCAGCAGATGCCTTCCGGCCGGATACCTGAACTCATGAGTCAGAAGGAGTTTGGGCTCCTGCCCCGGAAGCTGCACGATCACTATGCAGCTGACCGCATCCGGCATCATCTCGTCAAACTCCTGTCCGTTCTTGATCGCGACCAGGTCGTCCGCGCTGCGCCTCGTGGCAGTATAATAGTGTGCCCCGTCCGCATATCTGTAGTCGTAGACACTCAGAAACTTTGTCGTAAATTCAGGAAAAACCATTTCCCGCGATATCTTGAAATCGTCCATACCGTCTGCCCTTTCTTAAAGCAGGTTACAATAAACGTGAATATAGTTATAAGATATCATGATTTTCTGTTTTTTTCAATCCATTCAGGCTTAATTACTGATTTTATACCACTCCCGCGTAGTAGTCCTTC
>CAMZAI010000227.1 GCA_947304065.1 uncultured Clostridia bacterium
ATCCTTATCGAGCGTCTTCAGATACAGGTAAGCAAATTCATTCAATTTACCCACATTATTGCCGAGCGCTTTTTCCATCTCCGAAAGAGTTTTTCCCTGCGCTCCGTTTGCCGTCATCGACAGCGCGAGCAGTGTTGAGAGCGGTGAGACAAGCACATTCTCGCCATCTTTACCTGCTTCGACGCAGGTTTTGAACAGCCTTGCGGAATAATCATATACATCTTTGCTGTAAGCCTTTACGGTACTCGAGACGGTGACTTTTCCGGCTTCCACGCCTTCCATGAGGTCCGCAGCAGCTACAAGACGCACGCCGTCTCCGGGCACATTGTTTTTCTTCCCGGACAGGGAAATGACCCACGACAATACAGCTATCAGGCACAATCCCGCAGCCATCGCGGCAAATTTTGCCCATTTGGGCATGCGATTCTTTTTGTCGTTTTTAATGTCCCGAATATCTGTTATCTCATTTGCATTCTCTACTTCCGCTATAAGCTTATCATCCACATCGCCGATCATATCGAGCAGTTCTTCAGATTTCATCAGTATCCCTCCTTTTGCAGCTCTTCCCTGAGTTTATTGCGTGTCCGGAAGAGCATGGACTTAACTTTACTTTCAGAAAACCCGAATCTTTCGGCAATCTCGGCAACAGAGTCGATATACCAGTACCTGCGCATAAACACCTTTCGCTCGGTCTCAGTCAGGCACTGCAGCAGCTCGCTGATCTTCTTTACAAGCTCCCTGCGCACGATCTCGTCCTCGACATTCCCGCTTCCCTGCACGCATTCGTCCAGTTCCTCGAGAGCCAGAGCAATCTCACCGCCGCCGCGTTTATCTGCATGCTTTTTTCTGAGCAGATCGATCGAAATACGGCGTGTGATCTTTCCGAGGAAAGTTGAAAGCATCGAGGGCCGGTGAGGCGGCATGGACTCCCAGGCATCATTATACGTGTCGTTTACGCATTCTTTGGCGTCTTCCGCATCATGAAGAATACCGAAAGAAATGCTGTTCAGATACCTCCCGTACTTGGTCGCGGTCTCCTTCAAAGCGGCTTCATCGCGCTCCCAGTACATATCTATGATCCTGCTGTCTTCCATCGTTTCACCATCCCATCCCTTATACGCTTTATCGGGTTCTCATCCCTGAAAGATCTTTCACCCATCTACTCGGAGTAGTGCGTATTCGGTTGCAGAAAAAATAGAGAAAATGCCTGCGGCCATTCAAACAGCTGCAGGCACAGTATTATAAGTTGTAGCATATCACGCTCTCAATCTGAGCATACTCTTTCCCGGCCTCAAGCTTGAAAGGATGCTGTCTCGCAACGCCTCCGAACCAATGGTAAGGCGGATCGTTCTCTATCTTGCCCTCGCAGATCTCGACCGCACCCTGCCTTAAGCAGCGCATCAGCGAAATATCGTCGAAATCCTGTGCATGTCCGTGCAGAATCCTGTCAGCCTTTTCCTCAAGGAACATCACATTGTCAAGCGCCTTTACGAACTCTTCCATCGCAGGGCATCCGTCGAGCATCATCCAGAGATGATGGTTGATCGAATCGCCGGTAAAGAGGATACGTTCTTCCTTAAGGAGCACAAGAATCCCGCCAGGAGTATGTCCGGGAAGCTCATATATTTCCAGCGTTCTTCCGCCGAGATCGAACGTATCTCCGGCCTTGGTCGTCTTAAAAGGAGGCACGATCGCTCCGGCCTTCTTAACACCCTCGACATACAGCGGATCGTTGTAAAACTCCTCTGCCATCGGAATATCGTCCGGATGAATATAGATCTCCTCAAAGTACACATTGCCGTAAATATGATCGGGATGACCGTGCGTATTGATGACAAAAACAGGCTTATCGGTCAGTTTGCGCACTTCCTCACCCAGATTCGTCGCTGCGCACATCGTATCTATCAGACACGCCCTGTCCTCGCCGACAACAAGATATCCGGTAGCGCCGTGTGCCTCATCCATCAGGTATACGCCGGTGATCATCTCTTTAACAAACATCTTGTGCTTGCTTTCGTTGTATTCCTTAATGAACTTTTTGTCCTTTTTATCGAGTTCAACCTTTTCAAATAGATCCGGCCTGCGATCCATGGTCCTGATAAGGCTTTTCTCGCGCCGGTAGCGCGCTATATTGGCGTGATGGCCCGACAGCAGTACATCAGGCACCCTCTTGCCCATAAACTCCTCAGGACGCGTATATTGCGGGTATTCGAGCGTATTGCCCTCAAAGCTCTCGTCGCCTGCGGACTCATCGTTATTCAGCACGCCCGGAACCAGTCTCGCAACTGCGTCCATAACGGCCAGCGCGGGCAGTTCTCCGCCCGTCAGCACAAAGTCTCCGAGCGATATATATTCGTCGACTTCAAATTCGAGAACGCGCTCGTCTATGCCCTCGTAATGCCCGCAAAGAAAGATCAGGCTCTCTTCGCGGCTCAGCTCCTTTGCTTTTTCCTGTGTGAATGGCTTTCCGATGGGACTTAAGTAAATGATCTTTGACTTTTTATCGGGATGAAGAGCTTTAGCGTATTCGCATGCACGGTAAACGGGCCCCGGCTCCATGACCATGCCCGCTCCGCCGCCGTAAGGATAATCGTCGACGCGGTTGTGCTTATTTTCCGCAAAATCACGAATGTCGACCACATCACAAGCGATCAGGCCGCTCTCAACGGCCCGACCCATGATACTGGTCGACATGCAGTTTTTGATCATATCCGTAAATAAAGTCAGCACTGTATAATTCATTACAGCTCCTCCAGCCCGGGCAGCAGATGTACTTTTATATAACCTTCCTCCGGCTTCTTTTCAAGCACGCAGTCCTTTATCGAAGGGATCAGTAGTTCCTTTCCGTCAGGCTTTTTCACCTGGTAAACATCATTGGCCGCAGTCTGTATAACATCCTCCAAAACGCCCAGCTCTTTGCCTTCTTCGTCGATAACCTTTAATCCTATCAGATCGCAGATAAAGAACTCGCCCTCAGCGAGCGGCACAGCGTCCTCCCTGTCGATCAGCAGGTCGCATTTCCTCAGAGTCTCAACAAAATTCCTGTCGTCGATATCCTTAAAATGCAGGATGACCATGTTCTTAAAAAATTTCACGCTGTCGATCCCGACTTCCTTCAGAACGCCTCTTTTATCTATATAACACTTCTTCAGATCCTTAAACCTCGC
>CAMZAI010000228.1 GCA_947304065.1 uncultured Clostridia bacterium
TCTTAAAGCCCGAGACTCTGGTCCTTACCAGTCTCTCCATGCACGCATGGACGCCGAGTTTCTCGCCGATATCGTTGCAGAGAGTCCTGACGAAGGTACCCTTCGAGCACTCCACCGCGAATGCGACCCTGATCACCGGAGTCGCACTGTCGATCTCATTGTAAATGCAGCCCGAGTATCTCTCAAACCTGCCCTGCTCGTCCCTTGCACGGCCGATGTATTTCTTCATCTTACTGTTGTCCGACAGGTCGGCCTCGCCGAACCCGTCCTCAGCCCTGCAGCGTACGATCTCAGACGTTATCTCTATCGAATCGATCGATACATGCCAGGTCTGCCGCTCAACTTCTTTGCCTGCGCGCGCGAGCTCGTAAAGCCTCTGGCCGCCCTGCCTTACCGCGGAAAACATCGGCGGCAGCTGATCGTATTCCCCGACCATGCTCATGATCGCCTCGCGGATGTTCTCATCCGTAAGTGCCGCAAGTGAAGCAGCGTCAGCCTTTGCCACGATGCTTCCCGAAATATCCTGTGAATCCGTTCCGATGCCCAGGAGCATGACGGTCTCGTAGCTTTTGGTCTTGTCTGTGAGCACGTCGCAGGCCTTCGTCGCAGTGCCGATGCATACAGGCAGAACGCCCTCGGCGTCGGGGTCGAGCGTACCGGTATGTCCTATCCTGCGCTGCCCCGTGATGCCCCTAAGCCTGGCCACGACGTCATGTGAAGTGTAGCCGCGCTCTTTGTAGATATTTATAATTCCATTCACGTTGATGCGTCCTTTTATTGCTTGAAAAAGCGGATCTGTATCCGCTTTTTACAATAATGGTTTATTTCATTCGTTCTGGCCCATCTGCGCTTCGATCTCTCTCGTGAGCGTATTAATCACGTCATGTACGGAGCCGTTCAGCATGCAGCCGGCGGCCCTTACGTGTCCGCCGCCGCCGAACTTGCTGCAGATCGCAGCAACATCGACCGTATAGCGTGAGCGCATGCTCACACGCCATACTCTCGGATTCATCTCCTTGAGCAAAATGGCCACTTCCACGCCCTTGGTCTCGCGGAGCTGGTCGATCACGCCGTCAGTGTCGCTGCTGACCAATCCGTACAGCGCCTGTATCTTGCGGTCGACCGCCGAGATGATCACCTTGCCGTCCATGCAGAGAATGCTCTCCATCAGGCATCTGCCGAGTATCTGGTTCTGCAGATAGGTCTTCTCGTAAAATGTCTCGTCGATCACCTTCTGGCTCGAAACGCCGTATTCCAGCAGCGCTCCCGCGACTTCCATCGTGTGGCGCGTGGTATTGGAATGCTTGAAAACGCCCGTATCGTGCACGATACCGAGATACAGGCATTCCGCGCAGTTCTTTGTGATCTTTTCCGGATCCGCAAGATCGAACAGCACTTCTGCCGTGGCCGCAGCCTCGGGCACGATGAGATTTTCTCCCGCAAATCCGGGATTGGTCCCGTGATGGTCGATGCAGTACGAAACGACGGCCTTCTTCAGGTATTTCTCCGCCTTTCCGAGCCTCTCGATATCGCCGCAGTCGATCGCGAAGAACACGTCGTACGGCTTCTCATCCGGGAAAGTTGTTATTACTTTTTCGCTGCCCCGCATAAAGGAGAAATCCTCCTCGAGCTCCTCGATGAACACATCGACCTCGCAGGAATAGTTCCCGGTTATGTAGTTGTACAGTCCGAGGCAGGAGCCGACACAGTCGCCGTCCGGACGGATATGCCCGGCTATACCGACTCTGGCAGCTTCGCTTACAGTCTGCCACATTACTTCCTTATCAAACATAAAACTTATAGATTACCTTTCGTTGTTACAGCTCTTCGTAACCCTCGTCCTCTTCTTCCTCTTCCTCGGCATCATCCTCAGCGAAGGGGTCGGGAACGTAGTTAGCCTCGTCATGTTCGATCACATCCTCGATCATGTGCGACATATTTACGCCGTACTCGATGGACTGATCCATGACAAAGGTCAGCTCCGGAGTGTTGCGAAGATTGAGATTGTGCGCGAGCTGGCTGCGCAGGAAGGAGGCTGCCGAACGGAGTCCCGCGAGCGTATCCTTCTGTGCCTGTGCGTCGCCGAGCACGCTGACATATACTTTTGATGTTTTCAGATCGGGCGCAACGTCCACGCTGACCACGCTGGTCATCGGGCTGATGCGGGGATCCTTGACCTCCATCGAGATCAAGGTCGAGAGCTCGCGCTGGAACTCACGGTTTATCCTGATCATCTTAACACTGTTTTTACGCATGTAAATCCCTGCCTTTCATATCCGGATATTTGGCGCCTTCCGAAAGCTTCAGGCACCGCGGATGCGGATCATCAGTTCCTCGGAACTTCCTCCATAATATAGAATTCTACCTGGTCAAGCTCCGCAAGATCGGAGAACTTCTCGAATACGAGACCGCACTCATAACCTGCAGCAACTTCCTTTACATCGTCCTTGAAGCGCTTGAGCGAAGCCAGAGCGCCCTCGAAGATCTGGGTACCCTCACGCGAAATACGTGCAGAGCAGCCGCGCTGGATCTTGCCGTCGAGGACGAAGGAACCTGCGATCACGCCGACGCCGGAAGCCTTGAATATCTGGCGTACCTCTGCGTGACCGATAACCTTCTCCTGGTAGATGGGCTTTAACATACCCTTCATGGCCGCCTCAACGTCGTTGATGGCGTCATAGATGACTCTGTAAAGCTTGATATCGATATTCTCATGCTCGGCGATATCCTTCGCGGTGTTGTCGGGCTTAACGTTGAAGCCGATAACGATCGCATCCGAAGCTGCTGCCAGATTGACATCGCTCTCGTTGATATTGCCTACGCCGCCGTGGATGACGCGTACAGCGACCTCGTCGTTGCTGAGCTTGACGAGCGACTGCTTAACCGCCTCAACCGAACCCATAACGTCGGCCTTGATGATGATATTGAGGTTCTTGATCTCACCCTCCTGGATCTGTGAGAACAGACTCTCAAGGGTAGTATTCTTCTTGGATTCCGCAATGAGCTGTTCCTTGCTCTGAGCAATGAACGCTTCCGCGATGGTCCTTGCTTCCTTCTCGTCCGCAACGGCCATCATGACCTCGCCTGCAGCGGGAACACCGTTTAAGCCGAGCAGCTCAACGGG
>CAMZAI010000229.1 GCA_947304065.1 uncultured Clostridia bacterium
GCGATCGCTACGATACTGTTTATTGTCATGATCCTCAGCAATAAGATCATTCAAAGTCTGTTAAGGAGGGTCGGAACATGATCGGAAAAGAAAATACAATTTACAAGAAAAAACCCAAGATCCTTCGCAGACGTGTCGCGAACCGTTCACGAGGCGGCGATCTGGCCATTTATCTGTTCCTTCTGATCATGGCCCTGATCATGGTATTCCCGCTCGTATTCGCGATCAACAGCGCACTGAAGCCTCTGGACGAGCTGTTCCTTTTCCCGCCCAGACTGTTTGCGCAGAACCCTACATTTGACAACTTCTCGGATCTGTTCGTGTCGATGAGCAAGTCGACCGTAACATTCTCGAGATACCTGTTCAATACCGTATTCATCACAGTGGTCGGAACCGTCGGACACGTGCTCATCGCTTCGATGGCAGCGTTTGTTCTGGCAAAGTATGATTTCCCGGGCGGAAGACTGTTCTTCAGCATCGTTGTAACAGCCCTCATGTTCACCGGTTACATCACACAGATCCCGAACTACCTGGTTATGAACAGACTCGGCTGGATCGATACGAACTTTGCTCTTATCGTTCCCGCATTTGCGGCACCCATCGGACTGTTCCTCATGAAGCAGTTCATGGAAGGAATCCCGACCGCCCTCATCGAGGCGGCAAAGGTTGACGGAGCCTCCGAGTGGAGAACCTTCGCGACCATAGTAATGCCCAATGTTAAGCCCGCATGGCTTACGATCATCATCTTCTCGGTACAGAGCCTCTGGAACAACAGAGCTTCGACATTCATTTACTCGGAAGAGAAGAAGACGCTCGTTTATGCACTGCAGCAGATCCAGAACGGCGGCGTTGCCCGTACCGGTCAGGCTGCGGCCGTAACTGTTGTGGTAATGATCGTTCCGATCCTTACCTTCATTCTCTCGGAGAGCCAGATCCTTGAAACAATGGCTTCCTCCGGTATCAAGGATTGAGGGAGGTATGGATATGAAGAATATGATCAAAAGGATCGCGGCACTTACGCTGGCACTCATGCTGATCTCCGTGCCCGCCTCCGTGCTCGCCGATACAGGCTATACCTACAACTACGATTATTGGGAGGAGACGCAGTATTCTCCCGACGCATATGCCGTACGTACCACGATCACCTATAAGGAGCTCGGTCTGGACAAAAAGTTCGAAGATGCGACTTCGATCTTTGTACGCGGCAATCTGCTCTACATCTGCGATACCGCGAACAACCGTATCGTCGAGGTCGAGGAAAATAACGGCATTTACACCGTTAAGCGCATCATCGACTCGTTTACCGGTGATGACGAGGTGCTCACATTCAGCAATCCTCAGGACGTTTTCGTTTCCGAGGACGGTGAGTTCTATGTCTGTGACAACGGAAACCAGAGAGTTGTAAAGCTCACGGCCGATCTTAAGTACGTACTGAGTTTTACCCAGCCCGACGACGTGCTGTTCGACTCGAATGTTTCATTCCTTCCCACGAGGCTTATCGTGGATGACGCGGGACGTGTATATCTCGTTGCGCAGCATGTAAACAAAGGCCTCATCAAGTACGAGGCTGACGGTACGTTCACCGGTTTTATCGGCGCTACGCCCGTTACCTACAGCTGGTATCAGTACATCTGGAAGACCTACCTGATGACCAAGGAACAGCGCGCGCAGACGCAGAACTTCGTTCCCACCGAGTATGACAACATTGCGCTCGACAAGGACGGCTTCATGTATGTCGTTACGACACACGTGGATGAGGCCGATCTTATGAGCGATCAGGCGATGCCCATCAGAAAGCTGAACGCACTCGGCAACGATATCCTGATCAAGAACGGCAATTTCCCGCCGATAGGCGATATCGACTGGTCCGACGACGCCGGCTATTCGGGTTCGTCAAAGATGATCGACGTTACGGTTCTTGACAATGATACATATTTTGCCCTGGACCAGACCCGATGCAGGATCTTCGGCTACGACAACCAGGGACATCTGCTCTTTGCCTTCGGAGGCAACGGAAACCGCGACGGATATTTCCGCGATCCCGTGGCGATCGAGCATATGGGAAACGACCTTCTTGTTCTTGACAAAAAGGCCGGGCAGATCACCGTATTTACTCCCACCGAGTTCGGAGGCGGAATATTCAGGGCGATCGAGTCTTATCAGGCAGGAGATTACGACGGTTCCGCCGATATTTGGCGCGACGTGCTGGCTCTTAACGGAAATTACGACCTTGCGTATATAGGCATCGGACGTGCGCTCCTTCGACAGGACAAGTACAAGGAGGCCATGTACTACTTCAAGATCAAGAACGATGTCGACAACTACGCAAAAGCTTTTAAGCTTTACAGAAAGGAATGGGTTGAGGACCATATCGCACTTCTTTTCGGAGGCGCGCTCGTGCTGATGCTCGTTCCGCTGCTGATCGGCAGATTCAAGAGATTAAGATGGGAGGTGGCGAAGTATGAAGAAGACCGCAGAAAAATCAGGCGCTACTAACGGATCGCGCTTCGCCGATTTCTTATCATCGCTCAGATATGCGCTTTACGCAGTGGTCCATCCCGTCGACGGTTTCTGGGACCTGACTCACGAAAAGAGGGGCTCGGCGGCCGCGGGAACGGTCATCCTTGTTCTTGCGCTGCTCACCAGAGTCTGGAGACTGCAGTACACGAACTTCCAGTTCATCAGGGTACACTGGGAGCGCGTAAATATTTTCATGCAGGTCATGGGCATCCTGATGCCGTTCCTGATCTGGGTCCTTTCGAACTGGGCGCTCACCACGCTGTTCGACGGAAAGGGCAACTTAAAGAACGTTTACATCGCGTCCTGCTACGCGATAGCGCCTTATCCGCTGATAATGATACCAAATACGATCTTCAGCAATATCCTTGCCGCGGATGAGAGTACCTTCTATGTATTCTTTTATTACTTCTCGCTCGTGTGGTGCGTGATGCTGATGGTAGTCGGCATGAGCCAGATACATGAATACAAGATGGGCAAGAATCTCTTGTGTATCCTGTTCTCGATCGTCGGAATGGCAGTCATCATTTTCATCCTGCTGCTGTTCTTCTCGCTGATCAGTGACG
>CAMZAI010000230.1 GCA_947304065.1 uncultured Clostridia bacterium
CGCGAGGGTGCGAACGAGATCGTTGCCCGTATGGGAAACGACGCAACGATAAAGGACTCGCGCGTCACCGTCACCCATGTCGACGCCTCGAAGGGCATGGTCGGCTGGGCAAAGGAGAATGCGGCGGCGTCGGGACTCGCAGATGCTCCGATCAGATATATTGTTGATGACTGCAAGAAATTCGTGGAGCGCGAGATCCGCCGCGGCAACCGCTACGACGCGATCATCATGGATCCGCCTTCGTACGGGCGCGGACCTTCGGGCGAGATCTGGAAGCTCGAAGAGAGCCTGTATCCTTTTGTTGAGCTGACGGAGCAGGTGCTCACCGATGATCCGCTCTTTGTGCTGATCAATTCGTACACGACAGGCCTGCAGCCCGCGGTGCTTTCGTACATGCTCGGAGTGCTCATCGCTTCGAAGCACAAGGGCACGGTCATCTCCGATGAGATCGGTCTGCCGGTGGAGCATTCGGGACTCGTGCTACCCTGCGGCGCAAGCGGCAGATTTGTGGCCGGGTGAGTTTTTTTACAGTTGAATACCGATACTTTTGGTATATAAGGATCCGTGGTTTGCTTCGCGCATGCTGCGGGTCTTTTTAGTATTCAGTCGAAATAATACGAATCTTCGTTAAGAAGGCTGCCCGAAGCGTCATAGATCATATCGTTATAAAACGCCGTGGCGAGGGCCTCATCGTCGGAAAGCGAGATAACGGTGATCTCATGGCGGTAACCTGCGGTATCGTCAGCGTAGAGCATGATGCGGTAATCCTGCCCGGCGGTGTCTGCGATCTTCTTCTTAAGGGAAAAACGATAACTGCCTTCGTCTTTGCTCCAGGTTATGTCGCTGCTTATGTCTTTGTCCGAAAGGACCTCGCTGCCGAGGGTTTCGACCATCCTGATCCCGGACCTGTTGTATGAGGCGAAATCCGTATTATTGAGCCGGATGTCGATGTCGAGATCAAGCTTGATCTTTTCCTTTGCGGAAGTGGTTCCGTTGGCCATAACCGAGGCGCAGGGAAGGACCTTGGGCCAGATGGCGCCGAGGTAAGACGGGCAGTTCTCCGAAACGGTCGAATCTCCGTCTGTTATATAAAAGGTAAAATAGTCGGGAAGCTCTTCGAAAATATTGACGCTGATCGCGCCGGCGTAAGACGAACCGGCACCACGGGTAAGCTCTGCGGTTAGGTCGCCCAGAGACACGCTGACCTTTGTGTCGGGCGAGGAAACCTTCGGGGTTGCGGTGAGCTTCAGCTCGACAGTATTGTCTGCGCTGTTGAACTCGCCGAGAGAGAAATCGAAGTCAGCAAGGTTCGAACTCGCAGCCGCAGCGGCTGTGGAGAGCGAATCTACAGTGGCCCGGAGCGTCCGGACGTCCATTGTGAGGTTGTTTACATTGTAGGTAAGGGCGTTTAGATTGCTGTTCGCGTTCGAGAGCTTGATGAGCAGTACAACGATGATTATCAGAGCTCCGGCCTTGAACAGCTTGTCGGCCACGGATGAGGGCTCGGGACCGGCAGCGTCATGCGCGGTGAAGGCATCCGGATCGTCCGAGGCGTTCTGCGTCATCACGATGCGGTTTATTTTTCTCTTATATATTATAAAGTAGATGAGCGCCGCTGCGGTTCCGATGAGCAGGAGCAGCAGAAGCGGGAAAAATGCGATTGCGGATCTCATGTTGTTTCCTCCTGAATATATGCTGTGGTGTGCCGGATGCGTGTCCGGCGTTTTTATATGCCTAAAAACTGTTTGAATGAATTATAGTAGCTCCGGGTGACGTCCGCGCGGCTGCCGTCACTCATCGTGAGCGTGAACTTCATCGAAAAAGCGGGGCTGATCTTTTTTATGTGCCTGCGGTTTATGATCGTCGAGTTGCTGATCCTGAAGAAGCAGGCAGGGTCGAGCTGCTCCTGAAGACGGTAGAGCCTGTCGTTCTGCCTGAACAGGCCCGCGGTCGTGCGGATCTCGAGATTGTGTCCGAAAGCTTCGATACTTATTATATTGTCCACGGGGATGTGCTCCTTTTCCGACGGATCGGTCTCCCGCCCTGCGGGTCTGGCCGCAAGATAGCGGAGATGCTTCTCTCTTTCGGTCAGCAGAAGGTCCGCGTCCTCGTCCAGTTCGATACCTGCGGATGTAAGTTCGGACGCGACCTCATCGTAGCGTTCCTCGCTTACGGATACTTTTATTTTCAAATCGGGTTCCTCCCTCCCTGATGGTTTCAAGCGCTTGCGGGTGCAGACGGCTCCGGCCGGGCGCTGTACGCACCTTACGGTCATATTATAAAGGCGGGAAATAAGAGAATTCAAGCGATGCGGCGTACTTTGCACCGAAACGGACACGGATTGCATTTTTTAACCCGATTTTAATCTGCAATACCTTTTGTTTTAATTTTCATTCTGATATAATAAGTACAGAAGGCTTGGCGGCCGTTAGCGGTCGGCGACAGCCGGTATATTATTTATTAGGAGGATATATTTAATGGGTATTATCATCAGTATTATCGTCGGTGCAGTATGCGGATGGCTTGCAAGCAGCATCATGGGCAGTAAGGGCGGCCTTCTCTGGTATATCGTTGCAGGTCTTGTAGGCGGATTCGTAGGAAGCTTCGTTTTCGGTCTTCTCGGATTTGCTACCACAAGTCTTCTCGGCCAGATCATCTCGGGCGTTGTAGGTACCTGCCTGCTGATCTTCCTTTGCAGACTTATCTTCAAGAAGTAACTTCGATATGAATTGAATTCTTAAGAGCGGGTGAAGAGATATTCTTCGCCTGCTTTTTGTTTCATTTGTACATTATAATCGCAAATGATTGTCAAATATCACCATATACGGAAATGCCTGCATCGTGTTAGAATTATACAGCACAGAATTCTAAGATCTTTAATGGCAATGCCTGTCCGGGTATGCCGTCTGTTAATCAAATCGTTATGATATCCCGTTTAGAACCTAAGAAAAAATATAGCCGGGGCATAGACGCGCACGGCAATACTATACGCATAAATATAATACGCATTGACTAAATGCATATTTGGATTTAAAATAAGGGAGGTTGTTATTATGCCCAAACGCCCCAAAGA
>CAMZAI010000231.1 GCA_947304065.1 uncultured Clostridia bacterium
TTCTTTCTCGAGGGTATCGTAGATATCCACGTTCATCATCGGTGAATTATACATTGCACTGCTTTTGTATACGAGCAATTCATGCTGTCTCGTCAGATAAAACGGCTCGTCCACCGCATAGCCGTAAGGATCTGTATTCTTCTGGTAAAGAGCGGGCGGTGTCGCATCCAGCGACATAAGCGTATTGAATATCTCTTCTCCCGTTCTTTCCTTCTCGATCAGAGATTTGGTAGTCGCCGCCTTTACCGGCTTTGCCTGCATTTCAGGCACATAACCTGCTGTCAGCGCCATTACCGCGAGCAGGCATACGATAGTTTTGAAAAGTCTTCCTGTTTTCATACATCTTCCCCTCTCATCCTAAAAAATAGACTATATACTTCAAGGCCCAATATTGACCTTTCTGTATATAGTCTATTCGTTTTTTCGTGAAGAAACGAAATCTTACAGAATTGTAAGAAATCAGTATTTACAAGGCTTACGGGAATTTTGCCCCATTCAGATGCTCTCCAGCGTATATCCCGTTTTGTGAAGCGAAACTACCTGAAGTCCCGAACCGGAAGCCTCAAGTTTTTTATTCAATCTCGAAACAGTCGCGTAAAGAACATTCAGATCCGATCCCGTAGCCGGCCCCCATACGCTCTCATAGAGCTCTTCCTTTGTCCTTAAGGTTCCGCTGCTCATGAGCATGATCTCCAACAGCGTGAATTCCTTTTGCGTGAGAAGCAGGTCCTGACCGTTGCAGAACGCCAGAGAAAGCACCGTATCGATCTTTAACGGACCGTAGCTGATAAATCTTTTGCTCTCCACGCTCGTCCTGATCCTGGCCTCCACACGCGCAAGAAGGACTCCAAGATCATAGGGTTTGGTCAGATAATCGTCCCCTCCGGACCTGAGGCCCGCGATCACGTCCTGATTCTCTCCGAGCGCCGACAGGAAAATGATCGGGAAAGCATGCTCGCGCTTAACTTTCCTGCAGAAATCGACGCCGTCGCCGTCAGGGAGCATGATGTCAAAGATGGCGAGATCGAACTCGTTCTTTTCCAGGGCGTCCTCCGCCTCTTTAATGGTCTCTGCGCATACTACCTCGTAATCCTCCATCAGCAGCGCCTCTTTGTTTATCTTGAGGATATGAGGATTATCCTCCAGCAGTAATATCTTTCTTCCCATACTTATCTCCCCTTCTTATACTTTCCCGGAAGAAGGCACGTCAAACACGAATTCGCTTCCCGATGGGCCTGTGGCGTTGAGCCTTATACTGCCCCCATGCAGTCTCATTGTATCAGCGCATATAGCCAATCCGAGACCTGTGCCTCCGTCCTTCGTAAATCCTCTTTCAAAAATGTGTTCCGCAACATCCGGCGCAATTCCGCTTCCGGTATCCGCAACCGAAAACTCCAGATTCCCGGGTATTTCCCGCACGCGGATCGTGATAGTGCCCTTATCCGTATGCCGGTTTGCGTTTACCACAAGATTTATGATCACCTGAAGAAGCAGCTCAAAATTGGCGTGAACGGAATGGCTGCTCTCATTGACCGTAACCAGCGTATTGGATTTCTTGGCGCAGACGGGCTTTAATATCGCCTGCGAGCTCTTTAACAGATCTGCGGCGTATATTTCGGAGAATTCGACCTGTCCCGTATTGCCGAATGTATATTCCATCAGCTTCGTTACCATTTCTCCGAGGCGGTCAGCCTCGTCGCGGATGGTCTTTAACCGCTCGGGATCTTCGACGCCTCCCTTGCCGCGTCTCGCCTGCATCTCCATCAGCTGCGCGTAACCCGAGATAACAGTGAGCGGCGTTCTGAGCTCATGCGCGACATTCTGAAGGAAGTCGCGATTCATGGTATTGATCTGCCCGAGGACTTCATTTCGCTGAACCTCTTTTCGCAGCATCCTCTCCTGCATTACATTTCTGTGATTGATTACGATAGCCAGGATAAGGATGCAGAGCACCAGCCAAAGCTGAGAAGTGCCGTAATGCGCAACAGCTTCCGTCTTACGTATGTTAGTGCCATCAAAGGTCATGCCGGCTGCAAATATAAGCATTGCGACAAGAGTCACGGTATCTGCAAGCTTCCACTCCACCCGTTTTCCGAATATCCGTACAAGCAATAAAACGAGTATCAGAACGAATACTGCCAGACCGATGAAATAGCATAATTTACACAGACTTACAAGATCATGGGAATCCAGAATAAAGTGGACCGCAGTCAGAACAGCTACCGAAGCCGTGTAGACGATCTTGAGCCATTTGCTCAGATTCTTCCTGTAAAACGCCAACAGCAGGAACATCGACCCGAGCGGCATGAGAGAGGATTCCAGGATAAATAACCTGTAAGCTGTCGAATACTGCGTTCCCGCAGGTAAGATGTACTCCAGAAAAAAGAGCTGGTTCCTGACCGACAGAACAAAACTGCAGAGCGCAAGCGAGCCGTATTCCGGATTCTTCATTACCGCAGCGCACAAAAGGAAATAGAATCCGAGAAACAGCAGGCCGCCTCCCAGAAGAAGCGCCGACGTATTTACCTGGCGAAGAAAAATGTTCATGATCTCAGGCGAAGAAATGTAAGTTGCCTGAATGAAGCCGCCCTCATTATGGAAATAATTTGAATACTGGTAGATTATCTCGACTTCACCGTCGCCCGTATAGAAAGGTATGCGCATAAAACGGCTGCCCGGAACGGCTTTTTCGGGGTCGCTGTCCACATAACCCACGTTCAGGAGTTCCTTGCCGTTTATAAAGACTCTGGTACCGTAATCGATCGAATAGCCGGCCAGTTCAAGAACTGTATCCGGCTTGGTCTTTAACAGTATATGATATGTGCCGTAAGGCAGCTCTCTGGCGTCGTTGTCAAGTCCGTCAGGATCGCCTCCGGCAAAGTCTTCGGGCGTATAGTGGACCATCGGATAGAAGTTCCAGTCGTTTACGAGACGGCACATATTCTTATCCATATCGATCCCGGTAATATCGGCCTCGCCGTTCTCGGGATAATACTCAACCGTAGGGAAGGCCGAACGCCCTGATATATAAACGAAAAACAAACCGATGAGCACCGTCGATATCAC
>CAMZAI010000232.1 GCA_947304065.1 uncultured Clostridia bacterium
ATTTCCGCGTTTAAGCTTTGAAAAAATTACATTTTGCTCCGGGATACTTACGATAGCCGGATGATTTCATATTTGCATATTATCACTATTTTTTAATCAGACCAAAACAGACTGTACTTCTGCAGCAGTATTGTGCCGCAAAAGCACAGTCTGTTTTTTGTCACTCAATCAATGAACCGGATCTCATCAAACGAACTTAAATGATCTCAGGTCAAAGTTGCTGCCCGGGAGAAATACGAAACCGATGCGTTTGTTTCCGGTGACCGGCGGGATATAGAAGGTTCGCTCGGTATACTCCGGGGTTTCTGCGAATTCGAGGAGCGTAACTGCGCCGCCGGTGCCGTCGGGGTTATCGACCTTCAGATGGATCGAATTGTCGCCTGCGGGGGCACGGCCGCAAAGGATCAGCTTTGTCGCGATGCGGTCTCCGAAATCCATGCCGTCGAATTCGATCGTTACGTTATTTCCGATACCGGTTATCGCGTCGTCGGTAACAGTAAAGGTGTCGCCGTAAACCCTGCTGTTCTCGGTCGCATAGACCGTGGAAAATGCTTTGTCAGGGGCAGTGAACGAAAATCCTTTCAGGTGGTATTTGTCGTTCGCCGTAAAGTATATGCTCGTGATCCCCTTCACCCTGCGCTTCAGCTTATATGTCTCGGGCTGGTACACATTCCAGATCGAAGGCTTGCAGTAACGGCCGTCGCAGAGCAGCTCGCTGCCCTCGTCTCCGGGTCTGCCTTCCCAGATCTGAAGCACATATTCCTTACTGTCGAGCGTGAATATCGGCAATGTGATCTCGTCCGAGCCAAATTCTCCGAAATCCAGATCGGTGTAGCCGATGTAACTCTCTTCGCCGCGCGGGGTAGCCACGCCCTTCTCGTTTCCGTTGCCTACATCGCCCTTCGAATCTGTATATGACGATCCCGCGACGAATTCGTAAGGGTTGAAATATGCAGTCCCGAGACCCTCTGCCATGAATTCAAGCGTCGAAATGCACTTGAACCGGTCGGTCCCGTTCTTCGTCATGCAGCGGATCCTGAAATGTCCGTCTCCCTTTGCATGTATCCTGCATTTATTGCCGTCAGTCTCCAAAACCGCCAGATTCGTCTTTACCGCAAAATCGTTGACCGCGATCCATGTGATATCGCTGTAACTCGCATTTTCGGGGAGAATACGGGCCTCGACTTCGATAGTCTCATGTCCGGGGTAAAACTTCCGGCCGCCTTTCGAAACTATCTCGAGCTTACGGATCGGAACGTTGCCTGTGTGCGTAACGATAATTGACACATCATCCGCGGAATGCCCTTCCGCAGCCCGCACGACAGCTAAAAGCCTGTTTCCGAACAGTCTGCGTGTATTGCATTTATACTGATCAAAATCAGTGCTGTCGCCGTTATCAAGTCCGAGCAATTCTCCTCCGACCGCCTCAACGCGCACCTCGGTATCGGCGTTTTCCACCTCATGCCCGTCAGCATCGACACCGTATATCTCAAAGAAAGCCAGGCTTCCGAGGTCATCCGAACCGAGAATCCGTGCGTGCGTCTGTCCAAGCTTCAGATCAAATCTTCTGTATCTTAGTTCGGTCACTTCACAGAAGGAATAACGCCGTTCTACAGCTGTCTTATTACCATTTTCATCATATCCGACAGCCTCGATAAAGCCTTTATGATACGGAACCTGCCACGAAGGACAGAGAACTTCGCCGTGCTCATGATCGATCTCCCTCTTTCCCTGAGACTCACCGTTCACAAACAGCTCAACGCAGGCCGCATTCGACGCGATCCTGACATCCACGAGCTGTCCCTCGTTAAAATCCCAGTAAGGGAACACATGCACAAAGGGTGCCTTCTTCGCATCAGTCCACTCGGCCTTGAAAATGTAATAGGTATCCTTCGCAAATCCTGCCGTGTCGATCTGCCCGAAATACGAATTCTTCGTATGGTAAGGCGTAGGCTCACCGATATAATCAAAGCCCGACCAGATGAACTGTCCTGCTGAAAAAACGCGATCCCTGTCGGCCTTTATTACGTATTCGACATTCTCCGCGCCCCAGCTCGTCGTGCAGTTGCCAAGGCATGAGCATTGCTCGTCATCGTCCGCCATCACGGACACGCTCATCGGGAAATGGTAAATGCCGCGCGACTGCACCGTTGAAGAAGTCTCGCTGCCGTAAATGCGCCATTCCGGGTGTTTCGCATGATGCTCGTCGTAGAGTTTCTCGCCGTAATTGTAGCCGGCGAGCTTCAGTACATCCGAACAGTTCTGCGCGCCTTCCCACGCCATGAAATTCGAACCGTGGGTCACGGGCGCGTTATGCATATAGTCATTTGCCTCAACGAAGCCTTTAAGCTTTGCGGTCAGTTCCACGGCCGACGCATCCGCGTGGCAGTCATAGATCTCGTTGCCGATGCTCCACATGATAACGGACGGATGATTGCGGTCGCGGCGCACCCATGAACGGATATCCGACTCCGCGTCCTCATCAAAAAACCGCGCGTAATCAAACTCTGTCTTCGGTCTTCTCCACATGTCAAAAGCCTCGGAGTCGATCATAATACCCATCTCGTCGGCCAGCTCCATCAGCCCGCGGGCAGGCATGTTGTGCGAAGTACGGATCGCATTGACGCCCATCTCTTTCAGAATGAGCATCTTGCGTCTCATGGCGGATTTGGAGAATGCGGCTCCGAGACATCCGAGGTCGTGATGTTCGCAGACTCCGTATATCTTTACTCTCCTGCCATTCAGGAAAAAGCCCCTGTCGGCTGTATATTCTATCTCTCTGAGGCCGAACCGCGTGCACATCTCATCGACGGCCTCGCCGACTCTCTGCAGTGTGACCTTCAGCTCATAAAGATTCGGACGGGTTATGTCCCAGATATAAGGATTATCTATAGCGAACGAGAAATGTCCACCGTTTATCTCAACATCGGAAACACGCACGGAACCACGCGAAGCGCAGGGATGAGTGCATACAGAGCAGTCATCGCCGTGAGACGAATCGTCGGGCACATAATCCGCCGCC
>CAMZAI010000233.1 GCA_947304065.1 uncultured Clostridia bacterium
GTGGTAACACACGCAGCTGACTGCTACTAATAGGTCGAGGGCTTGACCTGAGGTTATAGGTTTTACCTGTTTCTTCTTTATGATCGCAGTTAAAAATTTAAGATTGAAATTCTCAGGCGAGGCAGAAATGCTTCGCCTGTTTTTTGTGTGATAAGCGAATGTTCATCGAGCGAGCTATGCTCGCGAGATTGCTCCGATTTGCAAAGCCCAAGATGTTCGTATATAATGTCAAAAGGATTAATTGATTGCGTGGGGAGAATATGGGTGCGAAAATCTTGATCGTCGAAGACGATAATTATATCAACAATATGATAAAGGATGCTCTGGAGATTGCCGGATATGACTGTATCCAGGCATTTTCCGGGACCGAGGGGCTTCTGCTGATGAAGGAAGCGCCGGAGCTTGTGATACTCGATCTGATGCTTCCCGGGAAGAACGGCGAGGAGGTCATCAAACAGATAAAGAGCGAAGGCGATACGCCCGTGATAGTCGTATCCGCAAAGGACAGCGTGGATTCGAAGATCGAACTCTTAAGGCTGGGCGCCGATGATTATCTGACGAAACCCTTCGATATCAAGGAACTTGAGGTAAGGGTTGAGGTAAGGCTCAGACGCTACCGCGAGGCGCATAACGGTGGGAACGCCCCGTCCGGTGATGCTTCCGGTTCGGCAGGCGCATCGGGTGCGATCACTTATAAGGAATTGACGATCGATCCCGACAGTTTCTCTCTGAAGGTGAACGATACGCCGGTCGAGCTTACCAAGCATGAATTCAGGATACTCGAACTGCTGGTAAAGAACCCGAACAGGGCTTTTACTAAGCAGAACATTTACGAATATGTATGGGATGATTCGTACCTCGGCGAGGACAAGACGATCAACGTGCATATCAGCAATATACGCAAGAAATTGAAGACCGTGACCGCATTTGATTATATCGAAACGGTCTGGGGGATAGGGTTTAAGTTAAATACAAAGTAAGGCAGACATGTAATCTTAACCTTTTCTTTAACATTTCTTGACGTTTTTTGAATATTTGGATGATAACATGAGGTTCGTAAGGACAAAGAAGCGTACAGCGAAGGTCCTGCGAACCTTTTATTTATGCGGGGTTCACAAGTTTTTCCGGCGGCTTTGACTAAAAAAGGGTGGGAGAAGCCGCCGGACAGTTTGACAAAAGGAGAGAAAAGCAATGTCGTTTATACTTGAAACGGAAGGACTTACAAAGACTTACGGCAATAAGCACGCGCTGGACCATGTTTCGGTACATGTCGGCGAGGGAGACATTTACGGACTCGTAGGCAGGAACGGCGCAGGCAAAACAACTCTCATGAGGATTGCCGGCGGGCTGGCTTCGGCAACAGAAGGAAGCTGCAGACTGTTCGGAAGGGACGTGAACGATCTCGGCGATATGGTTCTGCAGCGCGGACTGCTGATCGAGGAGCCGGGCATTTATCCCGAAAAGAGCGGACTTGAGAACATGAAGATCAAGTGCATGGCGCTCGGAGTAAAAGATAAGGCAGAGCCCGAAAGGCTGCTCGAGATGATGGGCATTAAGGACGCGATGAAGAAGCATGTGAAGAATTATTCCTTCGGAATGAAGCAGCGTCTGGGCCTGGCGCTTGCGTTTGCGGGCAATCCGAAGCTCATGATCCTCGACGAGCCGATCAACGGCTTCGATCCCGAGGGCATCAGGAACGTCAGGGAACTGATCCTCGAGAAACATAAGCAGGGAACGACATTTATCATATCAAGCCACATCCTCGGAGAGCTTTCGAAGATCGCGACAAAGTACGGAATCATCAACGAAGGCAGACTGATCGAGGAGAGCACTGCGGAAGAGCTTAAAGAAAAATGCACTTCAAAGATCAACCTGATCACCGACAATCCTTCGGGAACCGCGGCAGTCATCGAACAGCTCGGATTTACCTCGTACAAGGTATTCGACGGCGGAAGGACTGAAGTTTACGAGCAGCTCGAGCGCACCGGAGACATCTCGAACGCGCTGTCGGCGCAGGGCATCGCGATCTACGAGATCTCGAAGAAATACGATACACTTGAAGATTACTACATTGGAATCGTGGGAAGAGAGGACAGGTAAGATGGGAAGAATATTAAAAACTGATCTTTACAGATTATTCCGCGGCATCGCGTTCTACATTTTCCCGGCGGCGATGCTGATCGTATTGCTCTTTTCGATCTCAAGCGACCACGCTGCGGGAATGACGGCTTCGATCGAAGATATCCTCGCTGATCTCATCGCAACGATGCGTTACCTCACATTCATCCCGGTATGCATGGTGGTTACATATTTATGGAACGCAGAGAGCAGGAACGGATTCATAAAGAATATCGCGGGAATTGTGAAAGGACGCGAGATCACAGCGGTCACGAAGCTCATCACAGGCGCGGTGGTTACAGTTCTTTATGTGATCGTAACCTTTGTGTTCGTACTGGTCAGCAGGCTGATCGGCGGATATAAGATCGTGCTCGGAAGCCCTGCAAAAATGCTCGGTGAGATCGGTTACTGGATCCTCATATGCTTCGCGGTTGTGGCTCTCATGGAGCTGATCCACGAGTCGACGCACAGCGCGGCGCTCGGATATATCATGGCGATCGCGGTCTGGACCGGAATGGTGGAAGAGATCATCATCATGATCTCGAGTCTGATCACCAGCAAATTTGACATCACGGACTACACGCTGATCTACGGATATCTTGTTCGCGGCGCGGGATGGTTCTCGCTCATCAGGACACTGATCTATATAGTGGTATTTGCGGGCGCGGCGATCATCATCGCAAAGAAAAAAGACGTTAAATAAAGGGAGCGGCTATGGAAAATATTGTTGAAACGATCAATCTGACCAAGAGATACGGTGAAAAATTCGCGCTGGACAAGGTTTCGGTGCATATCCCGAAGGGTGAGATATACGGACTGGTAGGAAGGAACGGCGCCGGAAAAACGACGCTGATGAAGATAATAT
>CAMZAI010000234.1 GCA_947304065.1 uncultured Clostridia bacterium
AGTTCGTTTCGATCATCGGCCCTTCGGGCAGCGGCAAATCGACGCTGCTCCATATTTTGGGAGGCGTTGACAAGCCCACCTCGGGAAAGGTATTTATCGACGGTACCGATCTGCACAGCTTAAGCGAGGACAAGCTCGCGATCTTCAGGAGAAGACATATCGGGCTGGTGTATCAGTTCTATAATCTGGTACCCGTGCTGAACGTGGCCGAGAACATCGCGCTGCCTCATCTGCTCGACGGAAGGAAGACGGATGAAGAGAGACTCGACAGCGTTATCGAGTATCTGGGACTGACAGACCGCAGGATGAATCTGCCGAACCAGCTCTCGGGCGGTCAGCAGCAGAGAGTATCGATCGGGCGTGCACTCTACAGTCATCCGGCGATCCTGCTCGCTGACGAGCCGACCGGTAACCTCGACAGAAAAATGGGAGAGCAGATCGTTGAGCTCCTAAAGGATTCAAACCGTAAGCAGATGCAGACGCTGATACTCATTACGCATGATGAGGGGCTTGCGATGCAGGCAGACAGGGTGATCGGCATCGTGGACGGCAAAATAGTCAGGAACGAGGCGGTACATAAGATATGAATAATAAACGCATAGTATTCAAGGTAACACGGGCATATATGAAGAAAAACCGGAAGCGTACCGTCATCACGTTTCTCGGTATCATGCTGATGGTCATGATGATGACCGCGGTCTTTGTGGGCAAGGATACCATAATGACCTACATGACCGACATTATCTCGCTTCAGAAGGGCTGCTGGCATTTCCAGGCCTTTGATGTCGACAGTGATACAATGGAGAAGCTGAATACGATCAGCTGCCTGGATGAGCTCGAAGTGTCGAGGGATTACGGATATACGCTCTTTGAAAAGAGCAACAATCCCATGACGCCTTATCTTAACGTCAAGGCATATTCGGGAAATATCTTCAAATGGATGAATATCAATCTGCTTGAGGGAAGATATCCGGAGAACGCCAATGAGATCCTGATCAGCCAGAGAGTGATCGACGACGGCGGCGCGATCGGGATCGGAGATACATTCGACGCCGAGTTTTTCGAGAGATATCTCCATGCTTTCGGCGAAAAGGGTACGGGTGAGATCGTATTCCCTTTCCAGAACATGCTTATCGTGGAGCACGGTGACACGGTAGAGCTGCCCGCACATTTTCCTTACTACGGAAATGACGAAAAGATGGAAGAGGTATTTGAATACAGCGGCTATAAGTGTACCTATACGGTAGTCGGGATCATGGAACCTCCGTTCTATGAGCTGGGCGGCGCGGGCGACTATGTGGCGCTCTGCGGCGGAACAAACGAGCTCGCATCCGGTGAGATCGTAAATGTTGTCGGCACGATCAACCTGAACAACAGGGGACAGTCGGTCGAAAGACAGCTGTACGGAATATTCGGCAGCCACGACCGTTATAAGGTTAACGATTATATCCTTACCTTCGCAGGAAAGGGCAGCGACGGTTCATTCAACAAACTGGCTGTATTCTTCCAGGCATTCTTCCTGGTACTGATCGTCGCGGCTTCGGCGGTGCTCATTTACAATGTATTCAATATTTCCTACAGGGAAAGGGCGGGCTATCTCGGACTTCTTTCGTCTGTCGGCGCGACAGGTTCCCAGAAGCGCTGGAGCGTATATTACGAGATATTCCTGATACTCATTCTTGCGCTTCCTCTGGGACTGATCCTCGGCCTCGGGCTTGTATGGGCAGGAATGACTCTGCTGATGCCGCATGTTGCCGACCTGCTTTCGCTTACTTCGATCAGCATGACGATCAGCGCAGCGAAATATGTAACCTTCAGGCTGATCGTGAATCCGATGAACATCCTGATGATAGTGGCGTTCTCGGCTGCGGCGGTATGGGTATCCGCGCTCATTCCGGCAAGAAAGATCGGTAAGGCCGGTGCGATCAGCAGCATCAGGGGCAATGACGGCACTGAAGGCAGGAAATTCAGACATAACAGGCTGATCAACGCCATCGCGGGCAACAAACTGAAGAAAGGACACTGCATTGACCTTCTTTCCGACGCCTCGGTAAAGAGGAGCAGATTCTTAAGCCGCGGCATTATCAGAAGCATGGTGATATTTGTTTCGCTTACGCTGATCGTTGCTTTCGGAGTGCGTACGATCAACGATATCCTTGATAAGAAGGCGAACGACAGCTCATACAATCTCGGAAAGGACTTTGAAGGCTACGATTACGCGCTTATGACCTCGGATGAGGAAAAATACGATCCTCTCAGGGAATACATCATGAACGCCGATGACGTGACAGGCTATAAGGAGAGCAATGTTGTCGCGGGACTGTGGGTAGGAAAGCAGTATATTTCGGATGAATACATTGAGGGCGTAAAGCAGGTTGTGAAAAGGTATAAGCCGAACGGCGTTTCTGAGGAAGAAGAGTCCTATCTCTACGGCGATACCATGACTTCCAGCATGTGGCTGATCATACTCGCGGATGAGGAATACTCGGCACTTGCCAAAAAGGCAGGAGCGGATATGTCGGTAATCGAGAATTCCGAAGATCCTACGGTTCTGCTCTATGACACCGCAAGCATAACGACGGATAATTACAGATATGCTTTCAGGGAAAATAACCCGACCGACTTCTATATGTATTCCTTAAAGAACCCTCTGAATGTAAATGTCGGAGATACCTTTGAGATCGAAAGCATGAGCCATGATCCCGAGCATGCGGAGGATTATTCGGCGAAGGTCGTTCTGGCCGGATTAGTGAACGAGTCGCAGCTCGGGGACCTCTATAAGGTCGATGATTCGGAGCTCTGGGCGATAACGACAATGTCTTCGGCGCTTAAGATACTGAACACGACCAGGGAAGATATGCCTAAGTACCATATGTCATTCTCCGCAACCCTGTTCAAGGTGACTTCGGACGAGTGCAATACAATGTCGCTCCTTGCAAATAACGGAACGGAGGACGATCCCG
>CAMZAI010000235.1 GCA_947304065.1 uncultured Clostridia bacterium
GGTTAACCGCAGGCATAACGCCCGAGTGGAAGAGCTCTGTCTCAAGGAAGATCTGTCCGTCTGTGATCGAAATAACGTTGGTCGGGATGTATGCCGAAACGTCGCCTGCCTGAGTCTCGATAACGGGAAGGGCGGTAAGGGATCCGCCGCCGTGCGCTGCGTCAAGCTTTGCGGCACGCTCAAGAAGTCTCGAGTGCAGATAGAATACATCGCCGGGGTAAGCTTCACGTCCGGGCGGACGACGGATAAGCAGCGAGAGTGCGCGGTAAGCAACCGCGTGCTTGCTCAGGTCGTCATAGATTACGAGGACGTGCTTGCCCTTGTTCATGAAATATTCGCCCATGGCACAGCCCGAGTAAGGAGCAATGTACTGGAGAGGCGCAGCCTCCGAAGCACTTGCGGCTACAACGATGGTGTAGTCCATGGCGTGATTCTTCTGAAGATTTTCAACCAGTGTGGCGACTGTGGATCTCTTCTGTCCGATAGCGACATAGATACAGATACAGTTCTTGTCTCTCTGGTTGATGATCGTATCGGTGGCGATGGTAGTCTTACCTGTCTGACGGTCACCGATGATCAGCTCTCTCTGTCCGCGTCCGATGGGGATCATGGAGTCGATAGCCTTAATTCCTGTCTGAAGGGGCTCAAAAACCGACTGTCTTTCGCAGATGCCGGGAGCCTTGCTCTCGATAGCGCGGTATTCTTCGGTCGCAATGGGACCTGCTCCGTCGATGGGCTGTCCGAGTGCGTTTACGACACGTCCGATCATCGCATCTCCTACGGGAACAGAAACGACCTTGCCCGTGCGCTTTACTGTCTGCCCTTCAGCAATATTTTCACCTGAGCCGAACAATACTACGGAAACGCTGTTCTCTTCGAGGTTCTGAGCCATACCGAAGCTTCCGTCTTCAAATTCGAGCAGCTCGCCTGCCATGGCGTTGATAAGGCCGCTGGCGCGCGCAATACCGTCACCGACGTTCAGTACGGTTCCGGTCTCGTCCTGACGGATCGAATTCTCGTAGTATTTAATCTGACTGCGGATGACTTGGGATATTTCTTCGGGTTTTAATTGCATAAGTCCATTCCATCCTTAAATTATAATTTCTTCGAGCTTCTTTGACATTCCGGCGAGACGTCCCGTAACGGTGCCGTCAAGCTGTTTGCCTTCGAGCTCAACCTTAATGCCTGCGAGTACCTTCGGGTCAACCCTGGACGAGAGGGCGATCGTCTTGCCGCTCATCTCTGCCAGCTTGTCCGAGAGGGCCTTAAGCTGCCCGTCGCTCAACGCAACGGCGCTGGTAACAACTGCTTCCGCGATATTGTGATCTGCATTGTAACGCTTTTTGTAGGCTTCTACGCAGCCCTCGTATTCACCGAGCATGCCGCGGTCGCACAAAAGCTTCAGGAAGCTCACAAAATATCTTTCACAAGCCGTGCCGAACGCTTTCTCAATCAGGCCGATGCGTTCTTCTCTCTTAATGGAGGGCTCTGCGAGGAGTCTCAGATAATCCTGATTCTCACGGAATATTCCGCGGACCTCGATCAGATCCTTCATTATAGGTTCAGTGAGTTGTTCTTCGGCAGCAAGGTCATACAAGCTGCCTCCATATACTCCTGCACGCTCTGTCATAATTATCTCTACCTTTCACATCCGTTGGGACTTAGGCTTTTCCTACATTTTCAATAAATTCGTCGATCAGTTTCGCGTGGTCTTTTTCGCTGATCTCGCGCTCGATAACCTTACCGGCGATCTCCATTGCCATGCTTCCGATCTCGCCCTTCAGTTCGTTGACGGCCTTGCGGCGCTCCTGGGCAATGTCGGCTTCTGCCTTTGATTTGATGGCAACCGCCTGCTCATTTGCCGCACGGATGATCTCGTCGCTCTGCGATGTGGCTGTCTTCTGGGCGGTGGCGAGAAGCTCGTTGGCCTTGTCACGGGCCTGCTCCATATTCTTCTCGTAAGTTGCCTTAAGCTCTTCGGCGGCTGTCTTGTCAGCCTCGGCTATGCGGATCTTCTCGTCCGCAAGCTCCTGACGCTTCGCGAGCATTTCGCGAATGGGCTTGAAGAGGAACTTCTTGATCAAAAGCATCTGAATGAACAGGTTGCATATCTGCGCGATGAAGGTCCACGGAACGACCGCAACCAGATCCTGCGTGGCAGTTTCTGCTAAAAACGGTATGTTGAATAACACGTTCTTTTAAAACCTCCTATTCTGAAATTACGGTTCCCGCGGTCATCAGCCGAGACGATTAAGGAACATACCGGGAGCAACGAAGATAAGAAGCATACCGGTAACGAAACCGTAAATACCTGTGGTCTCCGCGATAGCGCAGCCAAGGATCATGGTGGAGGTAACGTCTCCCTTGCACTCGGGCTGACGTCCGATAGCTTCAAGAGCTTTTGCTACTGCATTTCCTTCACCGATACCGGGGCCGATACCAGCGATAAGAGCAAGGCCAGCTCCGATTCCACAACCTGCAAGTGCAATACCTTTTGCGAGTATTTCCATAAAATAAATCCTCCTGAAAAATTATGTTTAAAAATTTTTTAGATCATGCTTCGGCCGCATTGGCAATATACATCGTGGTCAGCATGCAGAAGATAAACGCCTGCATGACGCCTGTGAACCAGTCGAAGTAAACCGAAAGGATGGCGGGGATACCGACATCGAATATCGGGACTTGTGAGAGGAGCGCTCCCACAGCGCCGGGCAGCAGCCCGAGCACCTTAGAACTCAGCACAGCAAGCGCTGTGTACATCAGGCCGTTGATTACGACACCGGATAAGATGTTTCCGAAATGACGGCCGGCCATACTGATCGGCGTCGACAGCTCGGAGAGCATATTAAAGGGCGTCATGATGACAATAGGCTCGGTAAAACCTTTCAGGTAGCCGCCGAGTCCGTTAGATCGGAAGAGCACACGTCTGAACTCCAGTCACTTGGACTCATCTCGT
>CAMZAI010000236.1 GCA_947304065.1 uncultured Clostridia bacterium
GAACCCACGTGTCCAGCTTGGAAGGCTGGTGTTCTACCATTGAACTACACCCGCGAAAAACATATTTAATTCCGCTGTTTGCTCACAGCGAAAGTTATTATATAACAGGGATTTTCGGTTGTCAATATTTTTTTTGATATGTATTGCATTGTTGCAGTTGTGCACTTGTGATATACTGATAAAGTGGGCGATAATGAGGGTGTGACGCCCGCTATCAACAGATCCGGAGGGACCGATGAAATACAGTATAATCATTCCTTTTAAGCGCGGCAAAGAGTATTTGCGAGACTGTCTCGAGAGCCTTTCCGAGCAGATATCATATAAATACCTGGACGGAACGCCCGGCCGCGGCGAGCCCGCAGTCGTGGACAATGACGGAGTGGAGCGCCGCTACGAGACGCAGCCTTACCGCGATTTTGAGGCCGTTATCGTGCTCGATCAGCCGCTCGACGACGTGAGGTCCCTGATACAGGAGTTTGAGGGCCGTTTCCCCATTACCGTGGTCGATGAGTTTAAGGGCACAGGCGTGTCCGCTGCGCGTAACGCCGGCATTGCGCATGCGCAGGGCGAGTACGTGTATTTCCTTGACAGCGACGATTTCCTGCATGTCGACGCGCTCTTCAGGATGAGCGAGGGCGGCGAGGAAAACGAGGATCCCGACATCCTGTACGGAAAGAAGATCTGGTCATGGTATTCGCGCTCGGGCTATCTTGCGGTTCAGTTGAAGAAGCAGGAAGAGCGCGAAGCGGAGAGAGAGCAGCAGGCCCGCAGGAGAGTCGGCCTGAAGCTGTTCTTCAAGAGACTGTTCAAGGGTAAGAACGCCGATTCCGAAGATGACGATGACAATGACGAGGAAGACCGCATCATTGAGGAAGCGGTACAGAAGATAAGGCAGAAGCAGCTCGCCGAGAAGGCTGACGAGAAGAGCGACAAGCGTGAGGAGGATGAGAAGCTCCGCCTGAAGCTCGCGGAGGAGGAATACGAGGACCTGCGCCGCAAGAACGCGACGAGGATCCTGGTCTACAACCGCAACGGCATCGGCAATATCTCGATACTTCACGTGGCCGTAAAGCGCAGCGTGGTGCAGGAGCACAATATCACATTCCCCGAGGATATCAGATACTACGCGGACAGCAGATTTGTCTGCGAGGCGCTGCATTATTCGAAGACCTTCCGCAAGTGTTACCGCTCGCGCTATGTGAAGCGCCGCCATAACGATCCGATCAATTTCCCTTCGATAGCTCAGGAGAATTCGGAGAACAGGTTCGACGAGCTTGCGAAGGCGTATGAGGACACGATGGACCGTCTGCCCGACAGCAGCACGGTGCGCTTCATGTTCGACCTGAAGTTCATCTTTTACTATACCGGCTTCTATGTAAAGCAGATCCGCCGCAGCGGTTCCGACGTCTGGAGGACCACGCGTTTTGAGACCGTAAAGCGCATCATGGAGAAGATCCCCGTATCGACGCGTAAGCAGGTCGGCTGGTATAAGCGCAGACATATCAAGGCGCTGCTCGCAGGCGACGTGGATAAGGCCCACAAGCTCGTTACGCGCAATCTGGCGGTCCGGAAGGCGTGGAGGTGCATAATATCGCAGGCTGCGCGCCGCAAGGCCATATACGAGCATATTTTCCTCAAGAAGCCCGTTGAGAGCAAATGGATACTGTTTGAGTGCTTCTTCGGAAAGAGTTACGGCGACAATCCGAAGGGCATTTACGAATATGTTGCGAAGAACCTTGGGCCCGAGTACAGGCTGATCTGGAGCATGGAGAAGCCCGGAAAGAGCAGCATTCCGTTCGAGCACAAGACCGTCCGCAGGGGAAGCTTAAGATACGCATACTATGTAGCCCGCTGCAAGTTCTTCGTGTTCAATACGAAGCAGCCCGGCTGGATGAAGAAGCGCGATGAACAGGTATTCCTTGAGACCTGGCACGGAACGCCCCTGAAGCGCCTTGCGTTCGATATGGAGGACAATTTCTCCGCGGCGCCCGGCTACAAGAAGCAGATCTACGGCCTTACCCGCAAATGGGACTATCTGGTTTCGGCGAACGCGTTCTCGACCGAGCGTTTCAGAAGCTGCTTCATGTACAACGGCAAGATGCTCGAATACGGCTATCCCCGCAATGATATCCTTCACAGGCCCGATCGCGCGGAGCTTGCGGCGTCGATCCGTAAGAAGCTGAATATCCCTGCCGACAAAAAGACCATCCTCTACGCCCCTACGTGGCGTGATGACGAGTTCTACGAGGCAGGCCAGTATAAATTCACGCTGAAGCTCGATCTGCCCAAAATGAAGGCCGCTCTGGGCGATGAATACGTGATCCTGCTCCGTACGCATTACTACATTGCCGACAGGCTCGACGTGACCGGCATGGAGGGCTTTGCGTACAACCTCAGCAAATACGACGATATTGCGGACATCTATCTGATCTCGGATATCTGCATCACAGACTATTCGTCGGTATTCTTCGATTACGCGAACCTGAAGCGTCCGATGCTGTTCTATACCTACGACATCGACAAATACCGCGACATGCTGCGCGGCTTCTACTTCGACATGGAGTCGACCGTGCCCGGCCCGCTGCTCTACACGACCGAGGAGGTCATCTCCGCGATCAAGGACATCGACGCGGTTTCGGCGCGCTTCGCGCAGCGCTATGACGAGTTCTACGAGCGCTTCTGCGGCTGGGAGGACGGCCATGCTTCGGAGAATATCGTGAAGGAAGTTATTCTGGGGCAAAAAGATTGACAAACGCTTTAAAAGTAATAATATAAAAGAGTTGTTTTGTGCGGATATGGTGGAATTGGCAGACACGCCAGATTTAGGTTCTGGTGCGAGAGCGTGCAGGTTCGAGCCCTGTTATCCGCATTCT
>CAMZAI010000237.1 GCA_947304065.1 uncultured Clostridia bacterium
CATCGCATCCGGCCCCGAGCCTCTGTTCGCCTGTCTGTAGCCGACTATCAGCCCTGCTGCCTCGGTCAGTGCGCTGTTCACATCGCTCATACCGCGCACTGCTTTATCGGCGAACCCGCTGTCAGCGTAATTCTCCACCAGTTTCAGTTTATTGCAAAGTAGATCAAGGATATTCATTCTCAGTCTCCGTTCCGTGCTCATCCGTCAGCGGCACCTCACAAACTTCCTACTTACATGATAGCGCTCACGTCCCGTTAACACAAGTTTTCTATCGCTGATTCCCAAGATTTTCAGTAATGTAAGTAGCATCTAAAAAAAGAATAAAAAGATTATAAAACAGCTTGACGTAGTTTTGAATACTATATATAATTTTCTTGTATACAAGGAGGACTTAGCTATGGCATACGAAATAATCACGGATTCAGCCAGCAATCTGACCAAAGATCTGCTGGATAAATATAACCTTCACATGATCTCCTATCACGTAACGCTGAACGATGAGGATTACCTCTGCTACGATCCCGACCGCGACTACGCCGAGGCAGGGAAGCATTTTTACGACAGCATGCGCGAGGGTGCGAAAGTCAGCACTTCGCTGATCAATACCGCTGCATGCGAGGATTTCTTCACTCCTTTCCTCGAGGAAGGCAAGGATATCATCTTTGTCGGTATCTCGAGCGGACTTTCGGGCACCGTTCAGGCTGCGCGCATCGCGGCTGAGGATCTGATGGAGGAGTATCCCGGCAGAAAGATCATCGTGATCGATTCCATGGGTGCTTCGCTGGGCGAGGGTCTGCTGGTCATCGGTCTTTCCGAGCGCCGCGCAGAAGGCATGACTGTCGATGAAGCAGCCGCATGGTACGAAGAACATAAGATGAGCATGAACCATATCTTCACGGTCGACGACCTGAAGTACCTGAAAAAAGGCGGCCGCATTTCAGCTGCAGCCGCCATCGTAGGCAGTATTCTGTCCATTAAGCCCGTGCTCTTAGCGAGCGACGAGGGTAAGATTGTTTCATTCTGCAATGCACGCGGCCGCAAGAAGGCTCTCAAAGAGATCGCAGAGCAGACGATCAAGCGCATCGTGGATCCCGAGGACCAGGTCATCGCGATCGCGCACTGCGATGCTCCCGAGGACGCCGAATACGTAGCTTCGCTCGTACGCGAGGCCTGTCCCGTAAAGGATGTGATCATCCGCTACTACGATATCTGCACGGGAACCCACGTAGGCCCCGGAACCGTAGCGATCTTCTTCATGGGTCAGGACCGCATGCTGGATCCCGCATCTGACGCTTTCCTCACTCAGGCCATCAGGAGCCTCAAGGAGACCGGAAGCCGCATCCCGGCAGGTATTTCCGCGAGCGTATCTGCAGGCGTTGCCCAGGCAAAGCAGCTCGGTGAGAAGCTTCCCACACCCGGCATGAAGGCTAAGCGCACTCTGTCATGATATTTATCGCAGGTAGTGCAATACGGAATCATCTATGTCTTTGACTTTTGCAAAACCTGTGAAGCTCATGATATAACGCAGTTCTTTACCGACCTTAGTTATATACTCCGCAGTACCGGCAGTTCCATTCTTCTCCAGCGCGGGAAGCATGGATCTGCCCACAGCTGCACCGTCGGCACCCAATGCCAAAGCCTTGAACACATCCGCCCCCGAAGCGATACCGCAATCCACGATGATCTTCACATCGCGGCCGGCTATCGCCTTTTTTATTTCGGGAAGTACCATCATCGGAGGCACCGCATAAGGCATGCGTCCGTGATGATGACTGACTATGATCGCCTTCGCGCCGATGTCTGCGCATTTTACCGCGTCTGCCGCGCTCAATACGCCCTTTACGACAAAAGGCAGCTTCGTGAGTTCCACGTACGAGCGCAGCATATCCGATGTCTGCTCTGCCATTTTTTCACCGACCACCACATCGAGTCCGTCTTCGCCGAAGACATGGTCTATGTCAATACCGATGCCGAATGCCCCTACGCTCTCTGCGTACTGCATCTGGTCCCTTACCTTGCCATTATCGGCGTAAGGCTTTACTATCCTCACGGTCTTCGCTCCTGTATCCGCGATCCTCTTAAACCGGTCGTTCTCCATCATTCCGCAGAAATTAAGGATATTGCACTCCTTCGCGGCGATCGAATACTCTTCGAGGCCGTTCTTCTCCCTGCCGTCATAGTTCTTTAAGTGGGAAAATGCGGGCGTCATAACGGGTGAATCAAACTTCTCTCCGAAAAATTCAGTCGAGATATCGGCCACGACAGAATCTATCAGTCTTTCTTCGATCAGAATCGAGTCCATATATTTCGCGGTAATTATATTTGCGTCAGAAAGCCTTGTATAATCCATTTAATTCCTCCCTCAGATAAGCGGCTGCATCAGAATCCAAGATTATCGTTTACGAGGATCACAATAATACGGCCCTCGTGTCGTGAAAACCTTGTGATCAGGAACTGGCAGCAGATCGTGTCGGGCGACTTGCAATTAAAGCAGGAACCGGTCTTTGCGCACGGAGTCGAAAGGCCGAAACGCTGCGCGTTGGTGGGTGCCGCTACATTCCGCGCACGCTTCATCGCGGCGTCGATATCGGGACAGACCTTGTTCATGCCGACGATCGCGAGCACGTGACGCGGGCCCTGCGCGATCGCGGATACACGGTTTGAATTGCCGTCAATGTTTACCATCACGCCGTCTTCGGTGATCGCATTGGCGCTGGTCAGGAAATAATCCGCGTCGTAAGCAGCGAGCATGGCCGCACGTTTATCTTCTGCCTTATCCCTGTCGATAAAATTGTAATTGCCGTTCTTTACAGCCTCCACCAGACCGATCTCGTGAGCTGACATCGCGCCGCCCA
>CAMZAI010000238.1 GCA_947304065.1 uncultured Clostridia bacterium
TGAGATCGGCGCGATCGGGGAAGGCTGCGCGGCGGTCACGGAAGGCTTTGATCTTCCCGCGAAATATATAATACATACGGTCGGGACCGCATGGAAGGACGGCAAAAGCGGCGAAGAGGATGTGATCAGGCGCTGCTACGGAAGCATTTTCAAAACCGCTCTGGAATACGGGATCGAGACGCTCGCGATACCGCTGCTCGCGTCGGGTTCCTACGGATTTCCGAAAGGAATCGCCCTGCGCATAGCATTGTCCGAGATCGAAAGTTTCCTCGCGGGACACGAGATGGAGATCATGCTCGTGGTCTTTGACGAGAAGGCGTTCGCGCTGTCGACTGAGCTTTACGGCGATATCGACTCGTTCATCAACGATAATTATGTCGAAGAGAAGCGGGCTGAGGAATATCCCATACCCCGCAGGCCCGGAGAAGGAGCCGCATTTGCCGCAACGCAGGCATTTGCAGGGAATGCCCTCGACCGGAGGCGGGAAAGCGGGCTCTTCGGGATCGGCCATGCGCCTAAGAAAAAAGCCCGTGCCGCAAGGGAAGAGAGCCTGCATACGTACGATGTCTTCGAATGTGCTGCTGCTCCATGTGCGGATATGGAAGAGGCAAGGGACGAGCGAAGCCTTGACGACGTCATCGGGAACCTCGACAAAACCTTTATGGAGCTCGTATTCTCTTTCGCGGACGAAAGAGGGATGACCGACGTGGAAGTGCAGAAGCGGGCAAATCTGGACAGAAAGGCATTTTCAAAGCTTAAATGCGGGACAACGAAGAACCCCAGTAAGTCGACCGCGCTGGCGCTCGCCGTTGCGCTGAAGCTGAGCCTCGACGATACGAAGGACCTGCTCTCCAGGGCCGGTTATGCGCTCTCGCCCTGCAGCAGGCAGGATCTCATCGTGCGGTATTTCATCGAGAAAGAAGCCTATGACATTTACGAGATAAATGTAGCGCTCTTTGAGCACGGAGAGGCCATGCTGGGCGCGCCTGCGTGACCGGATAAAAATGTCGCCCCGCAGGCGACCACGGACCCGGCTTAACGATATATGATTACCTCAGAAACAGCAAACAAGCACAAACAAACGGAGGTAATCATTATGAGAGAAAACTTAACCGAACTTGTATTCATCCTTGACAGAAGCGGATCGATGGGCGGACTTGAGTCAGACACGATCGGAGGATTCAACTCTTTGATCGCGAAGCAGAAGAAGGAAGACGGAGAAGCGATCATTTCAACGGTACTCTTCGACGACGTGAGCGACGTGATCCATGACAGGGTAAAGATCGGCGACGTACCGAAGCTGACCGAGAACGAGTATTTTGTAAGAGGCTGCACAGCGCTCCTGGACGCTGTGGGCGGCGCGATCCATCACATCGGCAATGTCCACAAGTACGCAAGGGAAGAGGACAGACCGGCAAAGACTCTGTTCGTGATCACTACTGACGGACTTGAAAATGCGAGCAAGCATTATACCGTTAAAGAAGTCAAAAAGATGATCGAGAGGCAGAAGGAAAAGTATCACTGGGAGTTCCTGTTCCTGGGCGCCAATATCGACGCGATCGAGGTGGCCGGCAGCATGGGCATCAGCAGGGACAGAACAGCCAACTACCACTGCGACGCAGCGGGAACCGCGCTTAACTATCAGGTGCTCGAGTCTGCGGTAAGCCGTGCGAGAAAATGCAAGAGCGCCGATATGTCGGCGGTATTCGGCGGCGGAGCATGGAAGGAAGAGATCGACCGCGATTATGAAGAGAGAAATGCATAACAGACAATGAAGCTATGGGGACGGTTCTTCTGTCATGGTGAAACATCAGGCAGAAGAACCGTCCCCGATTCTTTATGACTTTCTCTTTTTTAGTATCAGGACCGTAACGAAGGCAATGATCAACAAGGCCGGGCAGGCGATCATAAGGACCTTCCCGGTAATGGCCGCATTGTCACGACCCTTTTCCGGGGTGTCTGTTATGTCGGAGCTTGTATTACCATCATGTCCGGTACCGTCATTTTTCACGGTATCTTTGCTGCCGGAACCATCACTGCCTTCGCCGGAGTTATCAGCATAATCGGTCGTATCCACCCCGCTCTCATCTATGATCAGGAAGCCGGAATGCGCATTGGAATAAACTCCGGTCACGGTGCCGCGCGGGTTTTGAATATAAGCTCCGTTCAGGTCCACAGCCCTGTAGACGATCGTCGAGAGACTGCCCGCATCTTCGGCAAACAGCGCGACAGGAATCTCTGCGAGGGCTTTTCCGTCCGCAACCTCGGCTGTGATAAAGCTTCGCCCGTTCACCTGGAAGGAGATCGCAGCGGTATTCTTTGCTATACTGCCGGATACATTCACCGTGATGAGCGCATTGCCCGGGGATGAGACGAAATCCGGTTCTCCGGCACTCAGACAGTCGCTCGCCTTATAATATCCGAGCGAATCGATCAGTGTTTCAGGGTCGGTAAACTGGGCGTCCAGCCATTCTGTACGCTGTTCAATAAAGTCGAGAGTGTGCTTTAATTGCTCATTGTAGGTAGTTCCCGCACCGCCGCCGGAGCTGTCCGTGCGGGCCCAGAGCTGGTAGTTCCTGCCGTTCGCTTCTTTGATCGATTCGCACATTGCCGCGTATTCATCGGCAAAGGGCAGGATAATATCGTCGCGCACCTCACTGTAGCGTTCGAAGAGCTTTACGATAAAGTACGGATCCCTGATCAGCAGACGGTTGAACTGCTGTGTCTGGTAATACTGTTCATTCGCGAAATAGTCGTTCGTGGTCTGCC
>CAMZAI010000239.1 GCA_947304065.1 uncultured Clostridia bacterium
TGCGGCAGCAGTCTTTCGACTCTGCGGTTTTTCTTTGCAACAAAGTATATGATCGTTACGGTTATGACGCTGATCAGCATCGTGCCGACGATGATCAGCGCGCACTGCATGAAGAATTCTTCGGGCAGCATGTTGATGATCGGATCGGTCGCGGGATCGAAGAGCCAGTCGTCGTTGCTGAACGTGACCTTGTGGAAGAGCAGGAACAGCGTGTCAAAATCGATCAGTGCGAAGATCCCGACGATCGCGGGAAGTATTACGGTGATGATCGCGCAGTTTCTGAGGTATTTCAGCTCGCCGAGCTTTGCCTTGATGATAAATGAGATTATCACGAACACCAGGCTGATCGCTCCTGCCAGATAGATCACATTGAATATATGCTTAACTTCCGCGAAATGCGACAGACCGCTCTGGGACGCCCTGATGGTAAATTCCAGGGGACCTGTAAAGAACGGACAGCAGTAATCTATGAGTATATTGTAGTTCTCTTTGATCACGACAGCGTTGAATCCGCTGTTCTGAACTATGTTCAGGCGGCTGATGTCGAGATAGTACAGAGGCCTGAAATTAATGGCAATTGCAAGCCCGATGGCCAGAAGCGCTACCATGAAGCATATCCCTGTCGGAATATCCGTCCAGTGAAAACGCTCGGGGGGCTGCGATATATAAGAACGATCCCGTCGGCTCAAGACGATCTCCTTTCGTTTCATTACAAATAATTTTATCAGTATTTTCTAAGTTCTACGCATGTAAGATGATATCACACGAATTGCGTAAATACAAGACTTTGTGAGCAAATATCATGCACGAATGTCGAAACTGAGCCTTTCGGGACGTTCTGCGGTGCCTGATTCTTCTCTCAGACCGATGCTTTCACGTATTGCATCGGCTGCCGATTCTTTCGGATTAAAGCGCGTGAGTACCGAATAACCGAGCTTTTCGAGGTCTCCGTTCAGGGAAGTGATATCTCCCGAAAGCAGCCTGCCGGCGTCGTCCCCGCTGTAGAAGTTCATCCCGAGATACGTATCTTTAAGATCGAGATGGATATCGACCAGACCCAGATTCGGCATGTTCAGGTGCAGGAGAGCGGTGACATGTCCGTCGGCGCGCGCGTGTCCGCTGCGGTTGGTGTATACATAGAGTCCGCCTTCTGCGTTCTCGTTCTGCAGCTTTAACGGGAGCTCGATATGGGGATACATCCTGTTAAGGGCGTTCAGCATCGAAGTGTCGCGCTGGGCCTGTGAGGCCTTTGAAGCCAGGGCGGAGTGAGAACCGTCCTGCTCGGCTGCGTCCTTTACCTTCTCGAAGAATTCCGTGGTCCTCTTATAGAGCGCTCTGATATTATCTTTTGAAAGCTTCTCGGGAGAAGTGGAGAGCGAGTTCTTGAGCAGCTGCTTCACATCCTTTGCTGACAGTTGTCTGAAAGCTTCGGGCATGCGGGGGATCTCTGCTTTCGCGGCCTCGCCGGTCTCTTCCGCGGCTTCCTCGGCCTGTGAGGCCAGGGCGTTGGCGAGTTCGTCAAAATCCCTGAAATTATAATCGTTGCGGCCGCTGATATCCTCGTGGATACGGAAGGACATGATCTCGGAATTGGCCATGTCTATCGCATCGGGCGGGAGATTCTCCGCAGCAAAGCCTCTGTCGCCTGCGTTATGGGCGGCGCCTGAAAGAGCCTGTCCGTCGCTCTGAAGAGCTTCACCGCTCTCGTTTGCCATGCCGGAGAGGGCGCCGGAGAGCGATCCTCCCGAACCGTCGGAACCGGGACCTGCGGTGGCGTCCTTCGTGATATTGTCTGCGCTGGTAGCCACCGTGCGGTAGGGCATTGTCTCTGCCTGAACCGCAGGCGCTGCTGTTGCCATGCCTGCGAGCTGTGCGCCCGATGCCGCAACCGCTCCGGGAGTTGCGGCGGCGGTTCCCGCGGTGTTTGTGCCTGCTGCGGTCTGGGCGGTTACGGTCTGCGCGGCGTTTGCGTCCGCACCCTGGGCCTGCTGTGCTTCGGCCTGACCCTCTGCGGCGGCCGTGCCCTCTGCTTCCGCTGCAGCGGCGGTATTTGCTTCATTTACCGAATCGTACACGGCCTCGAAAACGGCCTGACGGACAGCGTCTGCCAGCTCGGGTGAAGTCGTGGGATCTATGAGCAGTGTCTCGATCATGTCGGCCAGTTCGTTAACGTCTGCGGTCATGACCATGCCGTTATTCATGAATTCGTTGACTGTGGTCACGGATTCACTTGTGAGCGGGATTTCTGAACGCGAGATGGCAATGAGAGTATCGATGCCCGCTTCGGGATAAGCCCTCATCTGTAAAGCGAAGGATCTTAAGGACTCGCGGCCGATAGGCAGATTGTTCTCGACCAGGGCGTTTACCATATCGATATTTGCCTGTGTCTGAGGCAGGGACGCGGCCCTGAGAGCCTGAAGCACCGTTGCGGTGGAAGACTGGCTGTTCGCGGCGTTCCTGTCGTCCATGAGCTGCTCCATCAGCTCGTCCGCAGCATAAACTCCGGCGGCCGTGCCGGTTTCGGAAGCCCCCGAAGACGCGGCGGTACCCGCTCCGGCATTCTGTGCCGCAGCGGTCTGTCCGACCTGGGTCGGTGAATATATATTGTTGAACATGTTGATGTTGGTCATGGTAAAAGCCTTCCTTTTGTACGCGGAGGAGCGATGACAGGTGCTCCTCACCCTACTCGCTATATCGGATAAACGGGAAATAATCTTAACCTTTATTCACGAAAAAGGAAAAACTTGAGCCGGAAGGGAGAAAATG
>CAMZAI010000240.1 GCA_947304065.1 uncultured Clostridia bacterium
CCGCATTAGTGTATGCGGCAATTGCGTATCTTTATCCGGTTATTTTTTCAGTGAAGCAAGCCTCTCCTCAACCTGATTGAACATATCGGTGTACTTGGCGAGCTTTGCCTTCTCCTCAGCGAGCTTCGCCTCGGGAGCCTTGTTTACGAAGTTCGGGTTAGCGAGCATTCCGTTTACACGTTTTAACTCGCCCTCGAGTCTGGTCTTCTCCTTCTCGAGTCGCTCGATCTCCTTCGCGATGTCAACGAGCTCAGCGAAAGGAATGTAGATCGTGGCACCGTGGATCAGAGCCGAAACCGCGTCCTCACCGATACCGGTCTTGTCGGACTGAATGGTAACGGACGAAGCACCGCCGAGCGATGCGAAGAATACCTTGCTGTTCTCGAAGATCCTGCGAACCTTCTCAGACTCGCTTACAACGAATACAGCGGCCTTGCGGCTCATGGGTACGTTCATCTCCGTACGGAGGTTTCTGATGCCCTTTACGGCCTCCTTAATGAGTTCTACGGCCTCTTCCTCGGCCTCGAACGACCTTGCGTCTGTATAAACGGGCCAGTCGGAGATCATGATCGACTCATTCTTATCGATAGTGCCCTGCTCTTCCTTCAGCGTGCAGAAGATTTCCTCCGTGATGAAAGGCATATAAGGATGCAGGAGCTTCAAAGCGTCAACAAGAACACTGTTCAGCGTCCACATAGCCGCCTTTTTCGAAGCTTCAGCCTCTCCGTAAAGTCTCGGCTTAACCATCTCGATGTACCAGTCGCAGAGATCGTCGTAAATGAAATCGTAGATCTTCTGTGCCGCGATACCGAGCTCAAACTTCTCCATCGACTCGGTAACCTCGCGTACTGTACGGTTAACCTTTGAAAGGATCCACTTATCGGCGTCCTCGAGTCCGGCCTTTACGGAATCGATGGCAGCGTCAAAGTCTACCTTCACGCCGGCCTCAGCCAGCTGCTGCATGTTCATCATGATGAAACGCGAAGCGTTCCAAACCTTGTTCGCGAAATTACGCGAAGCCTCAACTCTCGACATGTAGAAGCGCATGTCGTTGCCGGGCGCGTTGCCGGTGATCAGAGTGAAGCGGAGCGCGTCAGCGCCGTATTTATCAATGATCTCGAGCGGATCGATACCGTTGCCGAGAGACTTGCTCATCTTGCGGCCCTGGTCGTCACGTACGAGTCCGTGGAAAAGAACCGTCTTGAAAGGTCTCTTTCCCATCTGCTCGTAGCCCGAGAAGATCATCCTGATAACCCAGAAGAAAATGATGTCGTAGCCTGTAACCAGAACATCCGTAGGATAGAAATAGTCCAGATCCTCGGTCTTTTCGGGCCATCCCAAAGTCGAGAAAGGCCAGAGCGCCGAGCTGAACCAGGTATCCAGAGTGTCGGGATCCTGTGTGAGGTGCGTGCTGCCGCACTTCGGGCACTTAGAGGGAGCGGTCTTTGATACGATGATCTCGCCGCAGTCGTCGCAGTACCATGCGGGGATACGATGGCCCCACCAGAGCTGACGCGAAATGCACCAGTCACGGATATTGTCTGTCCAGTTGAAGTAGGTCTTCTCCATGCGGTCGGGGATCAGCTCGATGTCGTGGCTCTTGATCGCCTCTACGGCGGGCTTGATCATCTCGTCCATCTTAACGAACCACTGCTTTTTGATCATCGGCTCAACGGTCGAATGGCAGCGGTAGCAGGTGCCTACATTGTGGCTGTAGTCCTCGATGCGAACCAGAAGGCCCATCTCATCGAGTTCCTTAACGATCTGCTTGCGGGCCTCGTAACGGTCCATTCCGCAGAACTTCGCGCCGTTCTCATTGATCGTCGCGTCGTCGTTCATGATATTGATCTCGGGCAGGTTGTGACGCTTTCCTACCTCGAAGTCGTTAGGGTCGTGCGCGGGCGTGATCTTAACTACGCCGGTTCCGAAATCCTTCTCTACATAGCTGTCGGCGATAACAGGGATCTTCCTGTCAACGAAGGGGATCCATACGAAGCCGCCTACGAGGTCTGTGTAGCGCTCATCCTCGGGATTAACCGCGATAGCGGTATCGCCGAGCATGGTCTCGGGACGTGTGGTAGCGAACTCAAGGAAACGTGTCTTTGAGATGCTTCCGTCCGACTCAACAAAAGGATACTTGATGTGCCAGAAATGTCCGGCCTGTTCCTCGTACTCTACTTCCGCATCGGAAATGGAAGTATTGCAGACAGGACACCAGTTTACGATACGCGAGCCCTTGTAGATCCAGCCCTTGTCGTAAAGCTTGGTAAATACCTCGGTAACGGCCTTGTTGCAGCCCTCGTCCATCGTGAAACGCTCACGGTCCCAGTCGCAGGACGAGCCGAGCTTTTTAAGCTGCGAAACGATCCTTCCGCCGTACTCCTTTTTCCAGTCCCATGCGCGCTCGAGGAATCTCTCGCGGCCCAATTCTTCCTTGGAAGTACCTTCTTTTTTAAGAGTCTCAACGATCTTCGCCTCGGTAGCGATCGAAGCGTGGTCCGTGCCGGGCTGCCAGAGGGCGTTGTAGCCCTGCATGCGCTTGAAACGGATCAGGATATCCTGCATGGTGTTGTCGAGCGCGTGGCCCATGTGCAGCTGTCCGGTGATATTCGGCGGCGGGATCACGATCGTGAAGGGTTTCCTGGTTCTGTCTACTTCTGCGTGGAAATACTTTTTCTCTATCCATTTTGAATAGAGTCTGTCCTCGATCTGCTTGGGATCGTAGGTTTTGGCAAGCTCCTTACCGCTCGCCTTTGCGTAGC
>CAMZAI010000241.1 GCA_947304065.1 uncultured Clostridia bacterium
ATTAATCTATATCTTTCCGATTGCGCAAAAAATAAGAAAAAGCTAAAGATGAGCTGGAACTGATCAATAAAAGGTGCCTGTCACCATGAAGAACCTCATGGTGACAGGCACCTTTATACCCTTTTTACTTAACAAAGTAATGTCTCGCGATCCACTTCGACAGTCCCCCCAGCCCGGGATAAACTATCCTTTCGCTGATATTGAGCTGATCGAGCATGTCGCGGACACGCCAGCGCAGATTCCTGTCGATCACGTACTTGACCGTGTTCTGCGTCTTTTCGTCGAGGAAGCCCTCGATATCCTGCATATCCATCGGAACGAGCGAGAAGAACGAGTACTGGTTCACTATGCGCGCGTTCATGGAAGGCGGCTCGATGATGATCATCGCGTTCTTGCCCATGTCGCGGTCATACTGCTCCAGACTTCCCGCCGCTTCATCAAGCATATCGACCGAGAATATGGTCGACTGCTTGCGGCTCAGTATCTCACGGTAAGTCTCGGGAAGCAGCGAATACATCTCATTCATGTCTATGCGCCAGACAGCGCAGTCATGCTTGTCCATCTCGCCGAGATTGTCCTCGGTCATAGCGAAGTGCAGTCCGACCAGCACCGAATGCGACCAGTCCAACAGACGCGTTGGCAGCCCGTAATGCTGTCCGAGGATCATCTGCCTCCAGACCGATCCGGTGATCCCGGGCTCGTCATTGACCGCGTATTTCGCAAAATTCGCGAGGATCGCGGGCTCCAGCTCCTTCTGCAGATTCTTGCAGTTGCGGCTGAGGCTCGTGAACATCTTGTAGCTCACATCCGGAAGTCCCCTGTACAGATACGGACTGCGGTTCCTGTGCAGATCCTCTCTGTATTCCTGCTCGGAAAGCATCGGCATGAGCTGTTCCAGCGTGGTAATTCGAATCTCTTTGATCATATCATCCCTTAATGATAGCCTTCTCTATGATGCTGTCGATAAAGCCGATCTTAACGGTCTTAAGCTTAGCAGCGAACAGAGCAAGAACGAGCATAAGAACCTTCTCGCAGATGTTGAGGATGTTCTGGATGAACGAAACTGCTGCGTTGATGCCGGAAACAACTTCGTTGCCCGAGATCGTGGTTCCCTTGCCCCAGATCCTGAACAGGGAAGCGATCAGATCGAAAATATTGGGAATAAATCCGATCAGTGCGCTTAATACGCTGAAGCAGAGTGTGATGACCAGAGCCTTGAGAACATTGATCTTGAGCCAGTCGTTCTCCTCAACGATAAATACATAGCCTACGATCAGTGCAAGTACAACGTAACCGCTGAAAAAGCCGCACAGATACGCGATGGCTGCAAGTGCTCCCGCCGTAATACCGAATTTTGTCTTCATATCCTTTTTCTCCTTTGTCTTTATTGGGATTTCCCTGTATTCATGGTGTCACAAACGTGCCCTGTTGTCAAGCAAAGTTCATCCCTTGCGGCAGTGTTCCCACTGTTGTATAATCGGTTTATGGGGTGGTTTTTGGCCACCCGTTCATCAACTTATATGAGAGGGGTTTACAATGAGTGAAGCAAAAACTCTGAAGCTGAATTACAAGCGCACCGCGCTGATCGGCTTCGCCTTTTTCGGGATCCTGCTGCTCTGGCAGGTCTATGATTCCTGGTGTCCCACATTCCTGACCGATATTTTCGCGCGCAGGATGTATAACATGTCTTCCGCACAGCTTAAAAGCAGCGATCCCGACAAGATCCTGAACGTCCAGTGGCTCGTCGGCATCATCATGGCCTGCGACAATCTCGCGGCCCTCATCCTGCTGCCTATCTTCGGTAATCTCTCCGACAGGACAAAGACTCCGATCGGAAAGCGTATGCCGTATATCCTTACCGGAACGCTCGTTGCTGCGATCGCATTCCCCTTCATCCCGCTGTTCTTCCATAAGAACAATATCGCAGGCATGGTCATCATGATGGCTATCGTCCTGATGTTCATGATGATGTACCGTAATCCCGCCGTTGCGCTGATGCCCGACATTACGCCGAAGCCTCTCCGTGCGAAGGCAAACGGTATCATCAATATCATGGGTTACTTCGGCGGCGCGTTCGCGGTTGTTCTCGGTATTTTCATGAAGCTGTCCGATTATATCAATGTCGGCGACGAAGCGCGTAAGCTCTGGATCATCGAGATGCCTTTCGTTATCGCTTCGATCCTCATGGTCATCTCCGCGTTTGTTCTCTTCTTCACGATCAAGGAGAACAAGCTTGCCAAGGAACTTAAGGACGAGCTCGAAGAAGGCGAGAGACTGGCCGCTGTCGAGACTCCCATTGACGATGACAAGCCCATGTCCGCCGCAAACAAGCGCATGCTGCTCGCGATCCTCGGCGCCGAGTTCCTCTGGTTCATGGCTGACAACGCGATCGGAACCTACATCGGCAACTACGTTATTTATTACCTTCAGTCCTTATCGAGCAAGACCAGTATCCTGACAATCGTCGGCGGTCTTGCTTCGGTTATCGGCTTTGCGACCGCAGGCTCCATCGCGGATAAGATCGGCCGTAAATGGACCATTTCCTCCGGTCTTGCGATCACCGTTATTTCGTATATCATCATGATATTTGCGAAACCTACAGGCAATGTGGTCGGAGCTAACGGCGAGTTCTCGTTCCCCGTTCTGCTCTTCGCGGTATGGGCGATCAAGGGCTTCGGCATGGCTCTCGTGCACAACTGCTCATTCCCGATGGTTGTCGAGCTCTGCTCCTCAAAGAAGA
>CAMZAI010000242.1 GCA_947304065.1 uncultured Clostridia bacterium
TGGAGAAGTACCGTTCAGCTCTGCGCTATGCTCGACGGCAAGCACACCATCCTTGACGGCAACTACGATTTCATCAAGCCTTACTATGAGATGGTACTCAATCAGGAGAAGGACGGCGTCTGCAGAAAGTATGCGGATCTGAAGACCGAAGGTCTCCACTATTCGGCAGCATTCTCGGGCGGCGACGTTGCTATGCTCAACCAGGGTTCATGGTTCATTGCGACTCTGATCACCAACATCAAGAACGGCGAATACGACAAGAGCCTCTGCGGCAACTGGGGTATTGTTAAGTATCCTCATGCGGAAGGCGTAGAGCCCGGCTCGACACTCGGCACCATCACAGGCCTTTCGGTTACTTCTGTTTCGAAGAACCCCGATGCGGCATGGGATTTCGTTAACTGGGTAAGCGGTGCGGACGGCGCGAAGGTTATGGCTTCGAGCGGTAACTTCCCGGCTTGCATGACAGCTGATGTTAAGAACACCATTTCCTCGATCGAAGGCTTCCCTACCGATGCACAGAGCAAAGAAGCGCTTGAAGTTTCCAACCTTTACCTTGAGGTTCCTTACGGCGAGCATGTTTCGGAGATCAATTCCGTTCTCGATTCTTATCATGGCAGCATCATGACCGGTGAGATCTCAATCGACGAGGGCATCCAGAAGATGAACGACGAAGTAGGCAAGATCCTTAAGCAGTGATACCCGATACCGGTTACTTAGTCCCCCTTCCGGTATTATCTGAAAACCCCTCCCTCTGTCAAAAGCGGAGGGAGGGTATATCTTTGATGGGGCAACTAAAGCCCGGTTTGGAGAAAGATATGAACAACTGGCTGCATTACGAAAAGAAACCATTGATCAGCAAGGAAACGAGGCGCACGCTTGTTGCGTATTCTTTTATCGCGCCCAATTTTATCGGATTTTGCGTATTCACGCTGATACCGATAGTATTCGCCTTTTCGCTGGCTTTCCTGAAATGGGACGGCAGCAATCCCATCGAGTTCGCGGGAGTGAGCAACTTCGCGCGGCTCATCGACGACACATTCTTTAAGGCTGCCCTGAAGAATACAATCCTGTATTGTCTGGGTACCGTGCCTCTTACGATGATCGCGTCGCTCGCGCTCGCGGTCGTCCTGAATCAGAAAGTTTTCGGAAGAGGGATTTTCAGGACTCTTTCGTTTTTCCCCTATGTAGCTTCGCTCGTTGCGATCACCTCGGTATGGAAGATGCTTTTCCATCCGTCAAAGGGCCCTATCAACAACATCCTGTTCAACACCTTCAAGGTGGCGGCGGAGGACCTGCCGCAGTGGTTTACGGGGTCGCTGGTGCTCGTTTCCATGATACTTTTCAGCGTATGGAAGTACATGGGCTACTACATGGTAATATATCTTGCCGGCCTGCAGGGCATATCGGGTGAGCTCTATGAAGCCGCTTCGCTCGACGGCGCCGGGACCTGGCAGAAGTTCCGCTATATCACCTGGCCGCAGCTTTCGGCCACGACATTCTTTGTTGTCGTAATGCTCACGATCAACTGCTTCAAGGTCTACGACATAGCGATCATGCTCGCGGGAGGAGGCAGCGGAGAGCTGACGACATCCGCCACGGTACTCGTTTACTACATCTACCAGAAGGCCTTCATCGACTGGGATCTCGGTTATTCCAGCGCGGTGGCGATGGTGCTCTTTATACTTGTACTGACGGTAACGATCATACAGTTCTACGGTCAGTCCAGAAAGGAAAAAGCCTGAGAACAGAGGAAACGGCTGCGGCCGTGAAATGCTGACCGGGAGGAGAAGACAGTGAAATCAGCGCATAAGAAAGCCGTGATCGGCAAAATTATCATATATGTGATCCTGATCGTTATCGCCGCGATGATGCTCATTCCGTTCCTGTGGATGCTCTCGGCATCGATAAAGAGCGACCGCGAGGTATTCCGGATGGATCCTTTCGTATGGATCCCCGAGGTGCCGAAATGGAGCAATTATTCGGGCATATGGACGAAGATACCGTTCCTGAAATTCGTAGAGAATACGGTATTCTTAACGATCGTTGTCACGATTCTGCAGCTGCTTACCAGCAGTTTTGCGGCATATTCGTTCGCAAAGCTCGAGTTCAAGCACAAGAACAAGCTGTTCCTTGCCTACATCGCGACCATCGCGATGCCCTGGCAGGTATACATGGTGCCACAGTTCATCATGATGCGAAAGATGGGCCTTAACGATAAGCTTCTGGCCATCATCTGCCTGCAGGCGTTCTCGGCGTTCGGCGTGTTCATGATGAGACAGTTCTACTCGGACATTCCGGATGAGCTCTGTGAGGCGGCTAGGATCGACGGAATGAGCGAATACAAGATCTACGCGAAGATAATGCTGCCGCTGTCAAAGCCGGCGCTCTCAACGCTCACGATATTCACGTTCGTCGCGACCTGGAACGATTACCTGGGGCCCCTGATCTACCTGAAGTCACAGGAAAAGAAGACGATCCAGCTGGGACTCAAGATGTTCATCAGCCAGTATTCATCGGATTACGGCCTGATAATGGCCGGCTCGGTACTGTCGCTGATACCCGTAATAATCATGTTCCTGATACTGCAGAAATATTTCGTCGAGGGAGTCGCCACGACGGGACTTAAGGGAT
>CAMZAI010000243.1 GCA_947304065.1 uncultured Clostridia bacterium
GATCGTGTTTAAAAAACTGAAAGGGCAGATACATCTGTATCTGCTCTTCAGCTGTGTTACCGCACTGATCGCGAACCTCGGATATCTGCTCGAGCTCAACTCGACGACCGAGGATTCCATACTCATGTCTGTTCAGTTCGCATATCTCGGGCGAACCTGGTACGCATTTTTCTTATTCCTTTTTGTTACTTCCCTAGGCGGAATTAAGCTCCCGGAATTACTGAAAAGGATCCTGATGCAGGCGCATATACTGATATATCTGGCCATCCTTACCATGCCAAACCACGATCTTTATTACAGGGATATCGTGTACATAACAGACGGTATGTTCTCCAGGATCGAGCATGGCAACGGGCCGGTGCATCACATCCTGATGGGGCTCCAGTTCTGTTACATAGGATTCGGAATATTTGCGCTGATCCGTGGGTATCTGAGGGAGAAAAAACCAAAGACAAAGCGAAGCATATTCGTTGTTATCCTTTCAGTCTTCGTACAGAGCATATTCTTCCTGATCTATCTTGCCCGCATAGGCGGTCTGTCGGATATCTACGATGTGACTGCGCTCGGCTATTTCATCGGCACCATCATCATGCTGATCGCGATAGTGTCGTATGATCTTCTCGGAATGAACGATATCGCGAAGGAGATGATGATCGACCGTATTTCAGAAGGCATCATCGCCGTGGACAGCAACGGCACCGTTCAGTATTACAACGAACCCGCGGCCGAAATGTATCCGAAGCTCGTGATCGAAGATAAAGCGCACGGAGAGCAGCTGGCGGAGGCACGTAAAGCTCAGAGTGAGATCATCGATTCAATAAAGGCAGCGATCGCCGAAGGCCATAATATCGAGCTGAATGATAAGATATACGGACCTGAGGAAAACGATATCATACATGACGGCGAGAATTTCGGTAAGCTCTACGCCCTAGCGGACGAGACCGATCATATCCGCTACATGGCGGAACTCGAGGAACAGAAGCAGATCGCGGACGACGCCAATGAGGCGAAGAGCCGCTTCCTCGCGAATATGTCCCATGAGATCAGAACGCCTATCAACGCTGTTCTCGGAATGGACGAGATGATCCTGCGTGAATCGCAGGAGAAGACGATCAGGACCTACGCCGCGGATATAATGTCCGCTGGTAAGACGCTGCTTTCGCTGATCAACGATATCCTTGACTTTTCCAAGGTTGAGGAAGGAAAGATGGAGATCATACCGGTACAGTACGATCTTTCATCATTGATCAATGACCTGGTAAATATGATCCGCGACAGGGCCGCGAAGAAGGGCCTGAAATTCGTTGTAGAGGTCGACAGCCACATTCCGCATATGCTTCACGGCGATGAGATCCGCGTTAAGCAGTGCGTTATGAACCTGCTGACAAACGCGGTTAAATATACCGAAAAGGGAACGGTGACCTTACGCGTTACCTACCAGCAGTCCGAAAAGGGCAAAAAGGCGATTATGCTCGGATTTGCTGTAGAGGATACCGGCATCGGAATGAAGCCCGAGGACATGAACAAGCTGTTCACTCCTTATCAGCGCATCGAAGAGAAGAGAAACCGTTCTATCGAGGGCACGGGCCTCGGTATGAGCATAACGAGACAGCTGCTCGAGCTCATGCACAGTCAGTTAGAGGTGCAGAGCGAGTACGGCAAGGGTTCATGCTTCTCGTTCGTTGTAAAGCAGAAGGTCATCTCCTGGCAGGAGATCGGAGATTATTCCGACAGACTCGCGGAGTCAGGAAGCAGCGAGCCTACGTATCAGGAGCTGTTCCATGCGCCTGACGCGAGGATACTCGTGGTAGACGATACCGAGATGAACCTGACCGTTATAAGGAGTCTTCTGAAAAAGACAGAAATACGCATAGATACCGCGGAAAGCGGAAAGGACGCGCTGACACTCGCTGCCGGCAATTCTTACGACGTGGTATTTATAGACCATATGATGCCCGACATGGACGGTGTAGAGACTCTCGAACATCTGCGTGAATCGGGCAAGAACACCGAGACTCCGGCTGTCGCGCTCACAGCTAATGCCGTATCCGGAGCGCGTGAGATGTACCTGAACGCAGGCTTTACGGATTATCTGTCAAAGCCCGTGGACGGAGCGAAGCTCGAGAAGCTTCTTTACGAGCTTCTTCCGAAGGACAAGCTTAAGAAGCCTGTTTCCGCGCCCGGCACTGCTGAGGCAAAAGTAACGCCCGGCAACTCGAAGATCCTTGTGATCGATGATGAGGAAACGGTCTGCGAGCTCATAAAGGACATCATGAAGCCGCAGTATGACATCATTACCGCGAATTCCGGTGCTGCGGGTGTCAGGGCAGCGAAGGAGAACGTTCCCGACCTCATCATGCTTGATGTTCATCTGACCGACCTGAACGGCTTTGAGGTCATGCAGAAGCTTAAAAGCGAGAGCAGTACTGCAGATATTCCGATCCTGCTCATTACCGGCGATCATGATGCTGCTACCGAGGAGAACGGATTCAGGAGCGGTGCGGCCGACTTCATACGAAAGCCTTTCGTTCCCGATATTCTAAAACAGCGTGCCAAGCGTCTGATAGACCTGTTCCATTATCAGCAGTATATCGAGAAAGAAGTCGAGAAGCAGACGAACCGCAGCAGGAG
>CAMZAI010000244.1 GCA_947304065.1 uncultured Clostridia bacterium
ACGCTCATTCCGCCCGTAAATATCAGGAAATCAGCTCCGTTATCGAGATGCTTCTTTGCCTCTCTTACGATCATATCCGTATCGTCGTCGCAGATCGTCACTCCTACGATCTCTCCGGGGTATTTCGCGAGCTTCGCGCGTACCACCGGCTCAAATTTATCTTTAATCCTGCCGCTGTAGACCTCCGATCCGGTGACTATCACGCCTGCCTTGCGCGCATGATAGGGCCTGAGGTTCAACAGTTTCTTTCCCGCGCACATCTTTTCGGCGGAAATGATCTGTGTTTCCTGAGTCACCAGAGGCACGATCCTCATCGAAGCCAGCCTGTCGCCCTTCTTTACAGGGAAATGATCCGGCAGCGTGGTTATCGTAATATCCCCGATGGTATTGATCTGCCGCAGAAGCTCCGTATCGACCCTGAACATGCCCTCGGTATCGGCTATCAGAAGCACCTTGCCCTCGGAGGGCGCGGTATAATGCGCTCCTTCAACAGGCGCCATCGCCGACAGGCGCAGCGCGCAGTCTTCCTCATGGAGCTCGCCCGCATTCTCTTCCCAGATAAATACGGTCTTCTTGCCTATATTTAAGAGCTCCTCTATATCTTCCTCACGGATCACATGGCCGCGCTTGAACGCAGGGCCTTTGAAGCCGTCGACCATCTTCGTAATGTCATGACACAGCGTCATTCCGACTGCGTCCTGAACTCTGACTTTTTTCATTCTTTTTCACCTCAATACCTGCCATCATTCCACGCAAAAAAATTATTTCAACAACAATACCGATTCCGACAGTATATGAACCGTGATACGATTATTTCGGATCAGCTCCCAGTTTAACTTGTCGATTTCCATGCTGATAGTTTTATATTCATCTCCCGCGCTCAACATAATCGTGTATGAGAATGGGTTCTCCACAACCTCTGCCACAGCCAGTGTCATCTCATTCTCGCCGGGTCCCGGTAGTATGTCATGCATACGAACGCCGACGGCGGAAACAACTTGATCTGTTGCCCGTATCCTTAAACTTATTCCCCAATCCGGCACATGAACAACATTACTTTTATCGTCTCTATACTCTATCTCCGCCACATTCTTGCAGCCTGTCATTATCGCGGCGTTCTTCGTCAGCGGTGCGGCAAATACTTCTTTTTTGTCGCCGAAGACCTCTATTGCGCCGTTATTCATAATCGCAAGCTTTTCGGTGATGCGGAACGCCTCGTCACGGTTATGCGATACAAGGATGACCGTTTTCCCGAGTTCCTTTATCACCTCGCGCAGAACGCGCTCCAGCTCGAATCTGAGGTGCGAGTCCAGCGACGAAAAAGGTTCGTCGAGAAGCAGTATCTCCGGTTCATTGACCAGTATCCTCGCCAGCGCCGCGCGCTGCTGTTCGCCGCCCGAAAGCGTTGCGGGTTTAGCTTTTTCTTTACCGACGAGATGCATTTTTGCAAGCATTTCCCGTGCGATCTGCTCCTTTTCAGGCCGGCGGACCGCTTTCTTTGAAGATGCCGCTTTCTCCTTATTTTTTCCCGTGCTCCCTGTCCGTATGCCGCAAATGACATTATCCAGAACGCTCATATTCGGAAACAGCGCACCCTGCTGGAACATAAAACCGACTCTCCGCTCCTGGGGCGGCAGGTTGATACCTTTTTCGGAATCAAAAAGGGTCACTCCGTTCAGCACGATCCGTCCTCTGTCGGGCTTCTCTATTCCCGCTATGCACTTTAAAGTCATGCTCTTTCCGCAGCCGGACGCGCCGAGCAGTGACAGTGCCTCATCGCCGGCTTCGAATTTTACATTGAGGAGAAAGTCCCCCATTCTCTTTTCGATATTGACAAACAAAGCCATCAATCCGCCCTCCTTTTCTTCTCAAGCAGATTGATCACGAGCAATACCACGGCCGAGATCGCGATATTCACAAGTACCCATTTGAACGCGAGCGCGTCGTCATCGGTACGCCAGAGCTGGTAGACAGTGGTTGAGACCGTCGCAGTCCTGCCAGGCGTATAGCCGCAGATCATGCTCGTCGCGCCGTATTCGCCGAGAGCTCTCGCAAAAGCGAGCACTATGCCGGCCAGAATGCCCTGTTTGCAATAAGGCATCCTGATCTTCCAGAAAATGTATGTATTGCTGAGTCCGAGTGTCTGCCCCGCGTAGGCGAGAGTCTCGTCAAACGACTCGAACGCCCCTCTCGCGGTCCTGTACATCAAAGGGAAAATGACCACGGTCGTTGCAAATATCGCCGACCACCACTGCATCGTGAGCTTAACTCCGAACACTTCAAAAACCCAGGCGCCGAAAAAGCGTCTGGGTCCTAAGATCCTGAGCAGCAGATAGCCTACCACGGTGGGCGGAAGTACCAGCGGGAGCGTGAAGAATACGTCAAGGATTCCCTTGATCACGCGGGGCGCGCGGGCTATATAATAGGCTGCGCAGATTCCCGTGAAAAATACGATCACGCTGCTGATACCGGCTATCCTTAGAGAATTTAATAAAGGGTACCAGTCCATAGCAATATCATTTTAACGCTGTCTGCCGTTCAAATCAACCAAGCGGCGTAAATCCAACGCCCTTAAATACTTCCGAAGCCTCGCTGCCTTTCAGGTACTCAAGGAAGTCCTTCGCA